>JAFAGQ010000253.1 GCA_023422555.1 Pseudomonadota bacterium | reverse complement strand
CAGGGCGGCCTGCGCATACTGGAAAAAATTGACGTTGTTGCGGGCGACGTCTTCCACCATCGACCAACCCTGAATAAAAAAGACTGGGCCGTGATTGTCTGGCGCAGTCTAAGAAAATCTCATTATGACACCTGACCAATATTGCCAAGAGAAAGCGGCACGCAGCGGATCGAGCTTTTACTATGCGTTTCTGTTTCTGCCTGCCGAACAGCGACGCGCTATTACTGCCGTGTACGCCTTCTGTCGCGAGGTGGATGATGTTGTCGACGAATGTACCGACCCCTCTGTAGCGCGCATCAAGCTGGCCTGGTGGAGCAAAGAAATCCATAACCTTTTTGAAGGGCAGGCTGAACATCCGGTAAGCAAGGCACTGGCGCCACATCTGCAGCGCTTCGGCCTGAAGGAGACGCAATTTCAGGCCATCATTGACGGAATGGAAATGGACCTGGACCAGACACGCTACATGGACTGGCCCGGGCTACGCAAATACTGCTGGCACGTGGCCGGTGTCGTGGGTCAATTGTCTGCCCAGATATTCACGTACGCCAACGCCGATACACCCGCCTATGCAGAAAAGCTCGGTCTTGCCCTGCAAATGACAAACATCATTCGTGATGTGGGCGACGATGCCCGCCGCGGGCGCATTTATCTGCCCATCAATGATCTGCAGAAATTCAATGTGAAGGCTGCTGATATTCTGAACAGCCGCCAGACCGAAGACTTTCGTGCGCTGATGGCATTTCAGACGGCACGCGCCCGTGAACTCTACCGTGAGGCGCTGATGCTGTTGCATGAAGAAGACCGGCGTGCGCAGCGTCCAGGCCTGATGATGGCGGCCATTTATTACACCCTGCTCTGTGAAATCGAAAAGGACGGTTGGCCGGTGCTCACCAGCCGAATTTCACTGACGCCGCTGCGCAAGCTCATCATCGCCTGGAAAATCTGGGTAGGCGGCGGTAAAAGCTTCATCCGTAAAATGCGGGCTCTGGATGTTGCCCAATCCTGACGCCAGCCAAAGCAAGCCCCGTGTGGCTGTAGTGGGAGCCGGCTGGGCCGGACTGACGGCGGCCTTTACGCTCAAGCGCACCGGCTGCCATGTCGAGGTCTTTGAGCAGTCATCGGTACTTGGCGGCCGTGCCCGCAAGGCCGTGATTCCCAGAAGTGGCATCATTTTGGATAACGGGCAGCATCTGATGCTGGGCGCCTATCGCCACGTTCTGGAACTGATGCAGCAGGTGGGCATGGATCTGTCCGATACGCTGCTGCGAATACCTTTGCAACTGCATTCCCTGGATGATCAGATACGGCTGCAGGTCAATGCTTCGCATCCGGCGCCATTGCGCCTGCCACTGGCCTTGCTGCGAATGCAAGGGTTCAGGGCACGACATAAGCTGCAGCTTATACTGGCTTTATTGCGATTGAAATTGGCCGGCTGGAAGGTGGCGCCACAGACAACTGTGTTGCAATGGCTGCAACAGCAAAGACAACACGCCATGCTCGTACAACGCTTCTGGGAGCCGTTATGCGTTGCAACGCTGAACACCCCTATCGAAGCGGCATCCATGACGCTTTTCTCCCGTGTATTGAAAGACAGCCTGGCAGCCCGACCCGACGATTCTGACCTGATATTTCCGCGGGTGGATCTTAGCGCCCTGTGGCCCGAAGCCCTGTTATCACAACTGACAATTCACACCAATACGCCGGTGCGCGGGATCACGTGCACACAGTCCGGCTATCAGTTGCAGACAGCAAGCGAATCTGCTGCTGCGAATTATGATGCCGTAATCCTGGCCACTCCACCACTGGTCTGCCATCGACTGCTAAAAGGTTTGCAGCATGGCATGCAGCAATCCTCTGTTGCAGCAGCAACGTCGCAGGAGGCCGAAAAAACGCCCCGCCCTGTCGGGCATATTGAGGACGAAGATGCATCGGCCCTTCTGCAACAACTTGCCGCGTTTCAATATCATGCCATTGCCACGCTGACCCTATTTCTGGAGGCGCCCTTCCCGCTGCCGGAATATATGTATCTGTTAAGGGAAGATCGACAGCGCGGGCATGATGGCCAATGGCTGTTCAATCGAAGCCGCTTTATGCAGGCGGAACAAAAGCGTTATCCCGCGTCGCCATCGTCGCTTTCAACTTCTGCCTTTACGACTTCTACTTCGAAAGTGACAGACACATCAGACGCTCCGATGCAGGCATCATCCATTGCCCCGCAGGATGCGCATGCAGAACACAGTATTGCAGTTGTGATCAGCCATGCTGATCATCTGGCCGGCAAAGACCGGGACACTATTGCACTTGCCATTCTTGCGCAGATTCAGGATCAGCTGCCGGCAGGGGAACCCATGCCGGCGATGCTGAGCTACGAACTGATTCTGGAGAAAAGGGCCACGTTCGCAGCCACACCGCAGCTGCAAAGGCCTGCCAACGAAACGCCATGGCCCGGCCTGTACCTGGCTGGTGACTGGACAAATACAGGCTATCCCGGTGTGCTGGAAGGCGCTGTTATGAGCGGCCTGTCGGCGGCCCGCGCCTTGCACGCCTGAGTCGCATGAGCGCAGCCCGGTCATGGGTTTCACTATTGAGTCTCTGCCGGACACGCATCAGATCCTTCCAGCCGATATATCCTACCAGCGTCTGATCTTCCCGGGAAACAACAGGCAGATGCGCAATATTGGCTGATACCAGCTTATCAACCAGGCCAGCCAGATATTCGTCCGGATAAGCCAGTGTGATTTTGCGACCTGCCAGCAGCTCACCCAGCGTCTGGTTGCGATGCCGGCCGGCACGGCGCCACGCCAGGACGGATGGCGGATCCACAATACCCAGCGCCCGCCCGTCTTCATCCACGACAGGAAAGCTTGGGTGACGCGTATCGGGCGCGGAGAGAAACCGCACCGCGCCATGCAGCGTCATGCTGGCCGGAACGTGAATCACATCGGAGGTCATGACATCCCGCACGTGCGTGAGCTCAAACGGATCAACCCGATACTCGCGCACAATATGGTGACCGCGTCGCGCGATCTTCTCGGTCAGAATGGATCGCTTCATCAGCAGCACAGTCACGGCATGGGCGCTGACGCAGGCCACGATCAAAGGAAATATCACATGGACATTGCCTGTGAGTTCCACTGCAAAGAAGGTCGCGGTCAGCGGTGCCCGCATTGTGCCGCCCATCATGGCTGCCATGCCCAGCAGAGCCCAGAATCCGGGACTGGCTTCAGGCATGACCCCTGCCAGCGTCGCACCCAGCGCACCGCCCATGATCAGCAGGGGCGCAAGCACACCGCCTGATGTGCCCGAACCCAGTGCCACAGACCAGATTGTTGCCTTGACGATCAGCAGCGTAATCGCCGCCACACCCAGCATATGTCCGCTGAGCATAGCGGCGATATTCTCGTAGCCCACCCCCAGCGCACGCGGATCGATCAGTCCGCCCAGACCTACCACCAGTCCGCCAATCATCGGCCACCACATCCAATGCACCGGCAGTCGATGAAAACCGTCTTCGCAGGCATAAAGCACTTGTGTCAGCAGACCGGAGAGCAGTCCTGCCATGACGCCAATGGCGATCCACCCGGCAAAGCCGGCAAGATCCGTCACCATCAGGCCTTCAAAAGGAAACAACGGCCCTGGCAGTCCCAGCAGGGTTCGCCCCACCTGGGCAATGGCCGCTGCGACAGCCACCGGAATGAAACTGCGCGGACTCCATTCGAAAAGCAGCAGTTCAACTGCAAGCATGATCGCAGCAATGGGCGTACCAAACACCGTGGTCATCCCCGCGGCGGCGCCCGCTACCAGCAGCGTCTTGCGTTCATTGTCGGAAACCGGCAGTGCCTGCGCGATGAGCGAACCAATGGCGCCTCCCGTCATGATGATCGGCCCTTCGGCGCCAAAGGGCCCGCCGGTTCCAATCGCAATGGCTGAAGACAACGGTTTAAGAACAGCAACTTTTGCATCCAGTCGCGAGCGCCCCAGCAAAATGGCCTCGATGGCTTCTGGAATACCGTGGCCACGGATCTTATCGCTGCCAAAGCGGGCAATCAGCCCAATCAGCAGGGAACCGAAGACCGGAATGAGCACAGATTCCCAGCCCAAAGCCGCATCGGCGAGGGATCGATCCTCCAGCGTAAATTCGCCGAAATAAGCCAGATTGGTACAGAGACGAATGAGTTGCAAAAGCAGAATGCCGGCGAACATGGCTGCGATGCCAACCGGCACGGTAATGCCGACAATGTAGAGAACGCGCTTGTCGGTTGAAAAATCGCCGAGCTGACGATCCCTTGTGTGTTTAATGGTCATGAAAATAGATTCGCAACGCCACGACGCACCAGGGCGCAGGGCGAGCGTTACAGGAATTAACAGGTTCTGATGGGGGCCAAATGATGGACAAATGAAGTTCGATCGGAGGACAATCGAAACTTGCGGCAAATTATATCGTAATACGATATAAATAATCAAATGCGTATCTGCTAAACTTGCATAAAGCAATAGCATCCACAGAAACTGCTCAATTTGAATAACCACGAAACACCATGCCCCACTCTACCAGCCTGGATCAGGACGATTACACTGCATTGGCGGAATTTCGCTATTTGTTGCGCTGCTTTCTTGAATTCAGTGAAGAACGCGCCAAGTCAGTCGGGATGACGCCCAGACAGCATCAGGCATTACTTGTAATCAAGGGCTACGGCAAGGGAAAACCGATATCGGTTGGAACGCTGGCGGAAAGACTCAGAATACGGCCGCATAGTGCGGCGGAACTGGCCAACCGGCTTGCGGAAAGTGGACTGATTGAACGAATGACAGATCCGGAGGATCAGCGCAAGGTGCTGTTGCAGCTGACCCCCCTGGCCCAGAAACAGCTCGCAGCGCTGTCTGTTGCTCACAAGGATGAACTCTCGCGGATTGAACCCATGCTCAGGCGTGTTCTGAGCAGAAAGCAGGCATCGCTTACGACGTCTTCTCCTGAGGACGTATCACGGTCGGCATTGTTGCAGGATTCGATTGCGGACGCGGCGCCACCAGTAAAGGCACAAAACGGAAAAGATAAAGCCCAAACGCAACAACCCAGGCGGTCGCGGCGAGGTGCAGCAAAGGCGTCGTAAAGCCAGGCACAACCAGTGCCAGCAGGCGCGCAATGGTGGCGACCAGAACCAGAAGATAACAGCAGACCATGCTGCGGTCCGCTTTCAGGGGCCTGCCCGTATGACCCAGTGCAGTACGCGTGATCATGCCTATGATCATGATGGAAAAACCGCCCATGGCGATCACATGAACATACGTTGCATCACGCAACATCCAGCCTGGGCGCCAGCCGGCAAACCACCCTGCGGCCAGCAGCAGACCAATGCCCATGAAAAACCAGGCAAGATAAAGCACCCATAACAACGGTACACGAATGACACGCTGCGGTTTCCACTGAACCAACTGAAAAAGCCCGATAGCTCCCGCCACTGCGGCACAGGCAGCCAGCACCAGATTCCATCCCAGAAGCACGGCCACTATGGCGATGGCACAGGCAATCAGCTGCACCCGGCCGGAACGCTCATGCATGGGAATCTGCAGTCCGGCAACGGCACGACTTGCAAAGAAGGGGATGACTCGCCGTGCGATCAGCAGTGTGATGAAAACCATGCAAAGGATGCCGGTGCGCAGCCAGTCGATCAGCATCAGCGTACTGCCGTGCGCAACTGCCCACAAATACAGGCCATTACTGATGCCAAGAAGCAGTATGGCCAGAGGCAGGACATAATTACGTTTGCTTCGGGCCTTGAAAATGACGCGCCACAGCGCCCCCGCCGCAATCAGAAAGAAGAGTGATTCGGCAATAAAGCCGATCCAGAAAGGAACATTTCCCGGAATCAGGTAGGCGATGCGCGCAATCAGCCAGCCCAGAGCAAGACCGCCAAGCGCGGCCCCCTTGACGGGATTGTGACCTGTCCATGTTGCGCTGGCTGTGGTGAGAAAGCCAACAGCGATCGTACCGACGAAGCCCCAGAGCATTTCATGGGCATGCCACCAGACCCCGCCCAGCACGCCCTGCAGAAGATGAGGTGCAAAAATCCAGATACCCACTGAAATTGCGGCCCACAGGGCACCCGCCGAATATAGCGGGCGAAAGCCCAGAGACAGAAACGCAGCAAGTGAGAAACGTACGGGAGCAATCGGTAAAGTAGCCATAACAATGCACAGCGACAGGCGCAAAACGATAACGATACGAACTATTGTATCGGACGCAACCGATCAGGATAAAGATACCCCTACTGGCGCATTTACCATAAGTCAAACATGCATCAAAGAAAATGCGCGCATCCCGGATGCGCGCATGATTGCTGCGTACGTATTCAAAGCGGCTCAGCCGCCTGTTAAAAGCACCTAGACGAGTGCACGCGCCTTGATGTAATCGCGAATGGCTTCCGGATCGTTATCCATAATGACCACTTTCTGCGGCAGATCGCCCAATGACTTCAGATGCTCCGGGATAGGAGCGGGTTTGCCCGTTGCTTCCTGAATGGTCTCGCCAAATTTGGCAGGCAAGGCGGTTTCCAGCACCAGCATGGGAATGCCCTCTTCAACGAATTCCCGTGCCACTTTGACGCCATCGGCGGTGTGCGGATCAATCAGAATGCCGGACTCCTGTTCAACCTGACGAATCGTATCCAGTCGATCCTGATGCGTACTGCTGCCGCCCACAAAGCCGAACTCTTCAGTAAAGCGCGGCAGATCAGATGACAGATCGAAGGCGCCATCCTGATCCAGTTTCTTCCAGGTAGAAGCCAGCCGTTTGGCATCCCGTCCGAGCAGATCGAAAACGAAACGCTCAAAATTGGAGGCCTTGGAAATATCCATGGAAGGGCTGGAGGTGGCCAGGGTCTCTGCACTGGCCCGAGGCCGGTAAACGCCAGTACGGAAAAACTCTTCCAGTACGTTATTCTCATTGGTTGCCAGGACCAGACGATGGATGGGAAGCCCCATGCTGCGTGCGAAATGGCCGGACAGAATATTGCCGAAATTGCCCGAAGGAACAGTAAAGGAGACCTTGTAACCGGACACGTCTTTACCGGCGCTTGCAGCCTCGTCGGTGCAGCGCAGCCAGGCCCAGAAGTAGTAAACGATCTGCGCACAAATGCGTGCCCAGTTGATGGAGTTGACGGCACCCAGATGATAAGTGGTTTTGAAAGTCACATCGCCGGCGAGCGCCTTGACGATATCCTGGCAATCATCGAAGACGCCTTTGACCGAAATATTATGGATGTTGTCATCCATCAGCGAATACATTTGCGCGCGCTGGAAGCTGCTCATGCGGCCGTGGGGCGAGAGCATAAATACGGACACACCCAGCTTGCCGCGCATGGCGTACTCTGCGGCAGAACCGGTGTCTCCCGATGTCGCGCCCAGAATGTTCAGCTTGCGTCCTTCGCGGGCCAGTACATATTCAAACACCTGCCCCAGAAACTGCATGGCCAGATCCTTGAACGCCAGCGTGGGACCTTCGGACAGCCCAACCAGGGTCATCGATGCATTCAGCGGTTTCAACGGAACGATGTCGCTGCCCGAGAAAACAGATTCGTTATAGGCTGCCTTGCAGATACGCTCCAGATCTGTACGCGGAATATCGTCGATATAGAGCCCAAGAATTTCCGTTGCCAGTTCTGCGTAGGAAAGCGTGCGCCATTGCTCAAGCTGACTCGCAGAAATCTCGGGAATACTTTCAGGGACAGCCAGTCCGCCGTCGCGCGCCAGCCCTTCCAGGAGAATCTCGGAAAAGGATACCGGGCTCATGCCGCCCCGTGTCGAAATATATTTCATTACTACTCCATGGCCCCGGCAGAGCCGGAGAAAAGACAGCGCCTGCCCTGCATGTCGGCGCTATCGGGTCGGTCAGTTCAAATGTTCAAGGCGAATGCGGGTAATACGGGAGTGCACGAACGGCATGGCCTCAATGGTCCTGATGGCTGTATCCACATCCCCTTCCCTGGCTTCATGCGTAAGGAAAATGATGGTAGCCTGGTTTTCGCCGTCCTGTTCCTGCATCATGGAATTGATGGAAATCCGATGATCTGCCAGGATTCGCGTCAGGTCGGCAAGCACACCGGAACGATCTTCGACTGTCAGACGCAGATAGTACGACGTACGGATATCTTCCATGTTCAGGATGGGCGTGTCGGCCAGTGCGCTTGGCTGGAACGCCAGATGCGGCACACGATTACCCGGATCTGAGGTGTGCAGTCGGGTGACATCCACCAGATCGGCCACCACCGCAGAGGCTGTGGCTTCGGAGCCCGCTCCCGGACCATAGTAAAGCGTATCGCCTACAGCATCGCCGTTGACAACGACGGCATTCATTGCGCCTTCCACATTGGCAATGAGTCTTTCGGCGGGTACCAGTGCAGGATGAACACGCAGTTCAATACCCTGTTCGCGACGACGCGTAATGCCCAGTAGCTTGATGCGATATCCCAGGCGCTCTGCGTATACCAGATCCTGCTGATCCAGTTCGGAAATGCCTTCCACATGCGCCTTGGTAAACTGAATGGGGATACCGAAGGCCAGCGATGCCATCAGCGTGAGTTTGTGAGCCGCATCGACACCTTTCACATCCCCGGCCGGGTCGGCCTCGGCATAACCCAGCTGCTGCGCCTGGGCAAGTACCTCTTCATAAGGAAGCCCGTGCGTGCGCATTTCAGACAGAATGAAGTTGGTCGTGCCGTTGATGATACCCGCAAGCCACTGGATACGATTGGCTGTCAGACCTTCGCGTATGGCCTTGATAATGGGAATACCGCCGGCAACAGCCGCCTCAAACGCCACCATCACACCCTTTTTGCTGGCCAGGGCAAAAATTTCATTGCCGTGCAGAGCCAGCAGTGCCTTGTTAGCAGTCACTACGTGCTTGCCATTTTCTATGGCCTGCAGCACCAGGTCACGCGCCAGCGTGGTACCACCGATGAGTTCAACCACGATGTCGATATCGGGATCGCTGACCAGCGCAGTCATATCATTGCTGACGGGAACACGATCGCCAAACACGGCGACGGCCTTGGCAGGCGTGCGCGTTGCCACCCGTGAAACCACGATCTGTCGCCCGGCACGGCGGGAAATCTCTTCTGCGTTGCGTGTGAGTACCGCGTAGGTACCACTACCGACGACGCCAAAACCTAATAAACCTACCTTCATTGGATTCATTTTTTCAGGAACCCGTCTTTCTTGAACATATCTTTAATTCCTCTGATTGCCTGGCGCGTGCGTTGTTCATTTTCGATCAGTGCAAAGCGAACGTGATCGTCGCCCAGATCGCCAAAGCCGATTCCCGGAGAAACGGCAAGCTTGGCGTCGGCCAGCAGTTTTTTTGAAAATTCCAGCGAACCCA
>JAFAGQ010000231.1 GCA_023422555.1 Pseudomonadota bacterium | reverse complement strand
GTTTGGGACTCATGCCAAACTGCCGCCGGAAAGCCGTGGCAAAATTGGCGGCACTGGTGTAGCCCGCCTGAAAAGCCGCTTCGGAGATGGTAAGCCCCTGTTCCAGGCCTGTTCTGGCCTGATGCAGGCGCATGGCACGCCGATATTCGTCAACCGTCGTGCCAAAGGCGCTGCGAAACTGCCGCTGCAAGGCGCTGGTACTCAGACCGAACCTGCGTCCCAGCTCCTGAACCCGGGTTGGCGTGGTAAAAGGCTGCTGAATTTCGCTGTCGATAAATTGGCGCAGGCGCAGCATGCGCTCCCGGTCCCGGGGTTTGAGGCAGCCTGGCACAACATCGCCCGCCAGGCCCGGCTCTCCCTGACGATACTGGCTGGCCAGCGCCTCATACAGAAGTTCAAGTGCACGACTGGCCAGTCTCAGTCGGCCCAGTTCGTCGGACGGATCAGCAGGCTGACAAAGAAGCTGTTCCGCCAGCCCCAGGGCATGCGCCGAAGGCTGCCAGGGTGTAATGCATAAGGTGGACGGAAAACTCAACCGGGGGGAGTCAGTTGCGTGAGCATTGTGTTTGGTGAGTTCACCGGGCTGATCCGAAAAATTCACCCAGCCATGACTTTGCAGCCATTCCGGTGTGACATGAAGCGCAAGCTTGCGCTCCCAGCGTCCGCGCTGCCAGCGGCGTTCAAAGATTTCATCGTTTGGCATGCTGAGCACCGCCGCCGTTTCCCGGGATGCATCACCGGCGCGCAGATTAACGCGTTGTCCGCCAATGCTCACGTCAATCTCGCCATCCAGCACAACCACGATGCGCAGGCCCGCCTTCATATTGACTCTGGATACCATGTTGTGCAGGTCCACGACCTCGGTGCCGTGCATCGACAGGCCCGGCTGCAACTGCATCATGCGAACGCGCCCTTCCAGAATCGGCTCATGACTGGCTACGGGATCCGACACAAAGCGGTAACCCGGTACGTTGAAATCCAGGCGCCGAACCATTCCCAGAGCACGCCACGGGCGTCGCCCCGAGACCGGTGGTTTCGCAGCGTGTTGCACGGATTCGACGGAACTGGCCAGGCCGGTTTTCATGACATATGTGAATAAGCAGGGTTGGTGACTACGCAGTGTTGGATAAGCATCTCCGGGACGCTGTCCCGGTCTGCAGATCAGACCCATTATGCCACACTCTTGAGAATGATTCTTATTTAATGGAATCAATGATAGTTGGCTCGAAGATATTAACCAACATGTGGATGGAGAGCGTTAAACCACGCGTCTGCGGCCGTTCGGGATGAGCTTTCATGCCAGTTGCAGGATGATGTCATTCGAAGATGATTGCGAATCAATGACATAGCGGGTGGACTTGAAGCCTGTCTTCCTATACACTGTCCTCTTGTTTCACGGATGAAATATATTTTTCATCCGTAATAAAGACACAAAAATGCAGACTCATAAGGTCTCATAAGATTTGTCCTCTGGGGAATTTTTCCCGCCATCAGGCTGCTACGCAGCCCGGCTTTTGCCGAACAAAACTACCCAGTCACTGACTGCGGAACATCCCGGCTGGTCCCATATGACCGCCAACGCCAGCTTCGTCCCCACGCGGTCGGAGCTGCCACGACAATTGCAATGTCGAACCAGCAGGCACTGCCTGTAAAGACGCACTCCGCGCTTAATCGCGCGGATCGCTTGCGTCTGCGGGTTTGCGCGGCATCAATCATGGAAGAAATAACAACTATGCAAGATCAATCTACCTTTTATCAACTATCCGGCACCACGGCCATGCTGTTGCTGGTCGGCTTCTACGGTCTGACGTTCCTGATGTCACTGATGATCGGCAAGAAAAAAGAAAATGTGGACAGCTACATGGTCTCAAACAATGCCGTCGGTTTCGGACTCTCTGCAGCCAGCATGATCGCCACCTGGATCTGGGCAGCTTCGTTTTACGCCAGTGCAACTTCAGGCTATCGGTACGGGTTATCCGGGCCGCTGCATTATGGTTTCTGGGGCGCCCTGATGATCCTCTTCATCTATCCCTACGGACGGCGTTTTCGGGCGCTGGCACCACGTGCCCATACGCTGGCCGAAGTCATGCACGCCAGGCATGGGACATCAAGCCAGCTGATTATGGCCATTTCCAATCTGCTGGGCAGTTGCATCAGCCTGATGGTCAATTTCACTGCGGCAGGTGCGCTGGTCTCGGTATTGAGTCCACTGACCTTCATACAGGGTGTGCTGATTGCGGGGCTCGGTGTCCTGTCGTACACCCTCTGGTCGGGCTTTCGTGCTTCGGTCATGACCGATTTTGCGCAGCTGGTGGCGATGATCCTGGCAGCGATTGTGATTATTCCCCTGATTTTCTTCAACGCCGGTGGCACGCAGATGCTCGCGGCAAACTGGGGCAATCTGTCGCCCGAACAGGCCGATATGTTTTCGACACGGGCAATATTGGAACAGGGGGCGCCTTATTTTGTGGCCGTACTGGCTTATGCCATTGGTAATCAGACGATTGCGCAACGCCTCTTTGCCGTTCGCGAAGACCTGATCAAGTCCACCTTCCTGACTGCCACCATTGGGTATGGCGCGGTCGTGATCGGCCTGGGCATGCTGGGTATGCTCGCCCTGTTCACGGGGCTGACACCGGCCAATGGCGATATGAACAATATCATTCCACAAATCGCATCCACCTACCTGCCACCTTTCGGCATTGCCCTGTTCTTTATTCTGGTTGTCGGGTCGCTCTCATCAACCGCAGATTCGGACCTCTCCGCTCTGTCATCCATCATGATGACCGACATCTACGGCAAGAACCTGGCACGCGGTACGCCTGATCCCAAACGCATGCTGTGGTGGGGTCGCGTCACGATGATTGTGGCAACTATGACAGGTGTGATTTTTGCAAGCATGAAACTGGACATTCTGGTGATGCTGGTGTTTGTTGGCGCGCTGTGGGGTGCAATTGTCTTTCCCGTCATTGTGAGTTTCTACTGGGACAAAGTCACTAACCGTGCGTTCACAACATCTGTGATTTGCGCCGTGCTGATGTTCACCATTGCCCGTTTTGAACTGGTGGATCTGGACGGTGTCGTGGGTGTGTTCTTTGAACTGTGTGCATCCGTTGGCGTGGGCGTGGTACTTGGTCTGATGACATTTGCGTTTTTCAACAAAAAGATATCACTGTCCGTGGCAATCGCTGCAGTTATTATTGCCGGTCCCTATGCAATTGGCTTTTTGCGCGACTACCCCGTTCTGCTGAGCTCGCTGACCTCATACGGCGTCAGTGCAGTCGTCTGCGTTGCCATGAGCTGGAACAACACCAAGCGCTTTGATTTTTCTCTGCTCGCCGAACGCGTCACATCGTTCCAGCAATCTGCCGGAAGCGAAGACTCACCGCTGCCTCCTGTTGTTGATGACAACACTGCACCCGCTCGTATTTAAGGAGAATTGTTATGAATGAAATCGCATTGACCGCCTATATTCTGGTCTGGCCGATTATCTCGGCTGTCATTCTGCTCGTGCTCATCGTCGCCCTCATTCGGGATTTGCGTGCCGCGAAAAACAGTGACGGCGACATGATCTGATGCAGGGAGAAGGATCTGAGGCAAAGTGGAATGATCTGACGCGGTGTGAAATACTGAAAACGAGAGCCATTCTCATTTCCAATCTCCGTACACTTCATACGGTTTTTGCCCCACGCCGGAATTCAGATTATATAATCTGTCCATCACTGGGGAGTAGCCGCTCAATTTCCCGAGGTTCACGTCAACATACTTGATGCCTGCATCATGGCGTGAACGGCTTTATCGCTTGGCAAGACCTGTGATCACTTTTTTCCGCAAGGCCGGAGAAAAAGGTGATCACTTGTCTATTTCCGGCCGCGGTAACCTGATTCATGCAAACGCTCCTGCTTTCCACTGGCGTAGTCGCGCTGGCCGAAATCGGCGATAAAACACAGTTGCTTGCCTTCCTGCTGGCAACCCGCTTCAAAAAACCCAT
>JAFAGQ010000115.1 GCA_023422555.1 Pseudomonadota bacterium | reverse complement strand
CCAGTGGCAAGCAAATTGGCGCAGGCGATATCGATCTGGTGGTGCGTGCACTTTCCATGGGAAAACTGCATCATGCCATGATGGGCACGGCCGCAGTGGCCATCGGGACGGCAGCGGCAATCCCTGGAACTCTGGTCAATCTTGCTGCAGGTGGTCGTGAGCGCGAATCCGTGACATTCGGCCATCCATCAGGCACACTCAAAGTGGGTGCGCAGGCCACTCAGGAGTCCGGCCAGTGGACAGTCAAGAAGGTGTCCATGAGCCGTAGCGCTCGCGTCTTAATGGAAGGCTTTGTCCGAGTTCCGGCAGATGCTTTTTAAAGTCTGCACAGAAAAATTTTCACTTTATACCCTCATTCAGAAAGGATTAATCTTATGTCAACCCGAAAGCAACTCAGGTCTCTCGTCGAGGCGCGCCGTGGCGTTATTGTTCCTGGCGCATTCAACGCCTTGTCTGCCAGAGTCATTGCCGATCTGGGATTTGAAGCCATTTATGTAACTGGCGCGGGTGTTACCAATATGTACTTCGGCATGCCCGACCAGGGATTTATGGGTCTGCACGAGATTGCCGAACACACCGCGCGCATCCGCGATGCGGTCGATATCCCGCTGCTGGTCGATGCCGACACCGGTTTTGGCAATGCACTGAACGTTCGCCATACAGTACGGGTGCTGGAACGCGCCGGCGCCGACTGCATTCAGCTGGAAGATCAGGTCGCACCCAAGCGCTGCGGTCACTTTTCCGGAAAGGAAGTGATCTCAACCGAAGAAGCGGTCAGCAAGATCAAAGCTGCTGTGGACGCTCGCCAGGATCCGGATTTCCTGATTATGGCGCGTACCGATGCGGCTGCCACCCTGGGCTTTGAGGCAGCGATCGAGCGCGCGGAGAAGTTCGCGGAGGCCGGCGCAGACATTCTTTTCGTTGAAGCCGTCACCAAGGCCGAAGAAGTGAAGGCACTGCCCCAGCGTCTTGCCAAACCACAACTGATGAACATGGTCATTGGCGGTCGCACGCCCATTTTCAATGCCGATCAACTGGCCGAATTAGGCTATGGGATCGTACTGTATGCCAATGCGGCCCTGCAGGGTGCAGTTGCGGGCATGCAGAAAACACTGACAACGCTGCGCGATGAGAAGGAAGTGCAGGAATCCAGTGGTCTGGTCATTCCGTTTGCGGAACGTCAGCGCCTGGTCGGCAAACCCGAATGGGACGCACTGGAAAAGCAATACACCTGATTCGGCCCTACAGTCTTCAAATCATCAAATAAGACCCGCCACTGCGTCTCTTCTTGTATATAAATAATCAAGATGACGATTGTGGCGGTGACATCTCAGATATCAAAAAATATCGTCTCTCCCTCTCCCTGAATACGAATATCAAATCGATACACTAGCTCTCCATCCCGATCTTCTCGCCTGGCAATCAGCGTTTCGCGACGTTCTACCCACTCGACACTGTTCAGGACTGGATCTTTCGCATTCGCATCTGCTTCATCGTCGAAGTAAACGCGCGTGTTCAGACCGATATTCACGCCTCGGGCAAAGACGATCAATGCGATATGTGGCGCCTGTGTGCTACCTTTTCGGCCCGGCACACAGCCTGGCTTGATCGTATCGAAATGCCAGAATCCAGTATCAAAGTCCGCGGCCGCCCGTCCCCATCCCGAAAATTCCGAACCTGCGCTTTTGTCTTGTGAATATGCACTGCCTGCATAGACGCCGTTGGAGTCGGCC
The DNA here is from genome assembly GCA_023422555.1 of Pseudomonadota bacterium. Classification (GTDB taxonomy): domain Bacteria; phylum Pseudomonadota; class Gammaproteobacteria; order Burkholderiales; family Burkholderiaceae_B; genus Advenella. The sequence goes on along the minus strand of JAFAGQ010000115.1, from coordinate 9,282 downwards.
TGCCATATTTCGATCAACACATCGCGCAACGGTATGCCCAGTCCGTCAAATACCTGACCTTCCAGGCGGATCCGTTGGCCTTCGGTTTTGTCGTTGACCAACGAGTTGCCAAAATTGTGTTCAAATACATCGATATCTGCCTGCTTCGGCAAGAGCCCAATATGGACATAAGGTCCCCCTGTCTGCGACGGGGTTTCGCGCCATTCATCAAATGCCTGGTTTTTCATAGCCTATTCTTCCCCCCTCAAGTCAAATCGTTTTCAAAATACGTCGCCCGCCGCCCGCGCAAATGAATATCAAAACGATAACAGCGGCAGTCCGCCTCTATGAAATTGGTCTTATCCTCCAGCGCAATCAAGGCTCGACGCTGCTCATCCGAAGGAACAGTTTTCAATATGGGACACGAGTCAATCAATGTATCGCCTTCGAAATACAACTGGGAAATCAGCCGCTGTGCCCAGCCATCTGCGATGACCGAAAAATGGATGTGCGCCGGGCGCCATTCGTTTATCCGATTACGCCACGGATAAGGTCCCGGCCTGATGGTTCTGAATACATAAAAACCGTTTTCATCTGTCAGCATGCGCCCACATCCCCCAAAATTTGGGTCCAGCGTGCCAATGTACTGATCATTGGGATGGCGATAACGGCCCGACGCATTGGCCTGCCATACTTCCAGCAACGCGTTCTTTACAGGACGACCGAACTGATCATGCACATAACCATGAATGATGATTCTCTCGCCTATCGGCATGCCATCCCGCGCGCTATTTAGGATCAGATCATTGTCCTTGGGACCAAATTGGTCTTCTCTGAAATGCGGTGATGTCACTTCGGTCAAGGTTTGCGCAATGGAAATCAGGGCGTTCTTTGGCGAACGCAGGACGCTGGTTTTGTACCCTGGAGTGTATGCGGGCGGATGATCATCGGTATTTCGCTGGGCGTAAGCACCCAAACTGGTTCTGTACATATTTTCTCCTTCCGAGGCGGGGTAACTCATCACTCGTTATTACTCGAATTCGAATTCAAATTCAGTTCTGCGAGTATTTCTTCGGCCATATGCATGGCAGCATTCGACGCCGGCAACCCGGCGTATAAGGAACAATGCAGTAATAGCTCTTTCAGTTCATCTTGGGTTTCACCATTATTGAAACAGGCACGGATATGCATGCGAAGCTCTGCCTCACGCCCCAGAGACAGCAGGATCGCCATGGTGACAAGGCTACGTGTTTGCCGGCTCAAACCCGGGCGAGACCAGACTTCCCCCCAGGCGTAGCGACTAATAAAATCCTGGAAATCGGTATTGAACTTATTGAGTTTAGTGAGCGAAGCATTGACGTGTTTCTCGCCCAATACCTCAGTGCGCACCTTTATGCCTTGTTGGTAACGTTCCTTGTCATCCATATAAAACCTCCTTTAAATTGCATAGCGTTCGCGACGAATGGACAAATCCGAAGGTCAAATCATTTCATCCTGCGGAGCGCGCTCGCGCCACTGAATAATGCGCCGTCTGCCGACGCACAGCCTATACCAGCGATTCGATAAAATGCCTTAGCTCCTGACTGAACGCCTCTGGCTGCTCGATATTGGACAAATGAGAAGCGGCCAGCTTTGAAAGTTTGCTGTCGGGGATATGCGTCTGCATGAACTGACCGTCAGCAACAGTCGTCACCGGATCGCGCGTACCCACTATAATCAGCGCAGCAATGGGAATCTCATTTATCTGTTCACGCAGATCGGCGTCTGCCAGCGCCCGGCAGGCAGCGCCGTACCCCTGAGGCGACGTATCGGCCAGCGACTGGATAGCACGCATTGCGAGCTTATCTTGCTGGTAATCAAAATTGTCACTGAACCAACGCGCGGGTGTTCCCGATACCACGGATGCCAGACCATAACGGGCCACCATTTCAGCGCGCTCCTGCCACGCGGCCGGTGCACCGATTCTGGCCGCAGCATTGGCGATCGTTACGCTGTGGAATCGGTGCGGGTGATGGATACCCAGCCAGAGCCCGGTCAGACCGCCCATCGAAATGCCACAGAAATGGGCTTTTGCAATTGAAAGACCGTCAAGAATGTCGATTGCATCGGCACCTAGATTCTCCAGCTTGGTATTTTCAACGACCTCACTGGCGCCATGTCCACGGGTATCATAGGTCACGATGCGGTAGTCTGCTTTCATGACGTTGACCTGTGGCTCCCACATCCCCTTGTCTGTCCCAAGTGAATTGGAAAACAGAACGGTCGGCGCGTCATTCGGGCCGGTTATCTCTACCGACAGTTTTTTACCCAGGCGGTTTCTAATCACAGTTGTCATTGTTTTCCTCTGTCACTGGCTTGCCCAAGCACTGCATCAATCTGATTCTGAATATTGCCGATATAGGAGTCTGGCTGGAATAAGTCGTCGAGTTGCGCGGCACTAAATTGTTGTTTGATCTCATCCATGTCGCTGATGACCGCTTTCAGATGTCGATTCCTGTCCACGGCTATTTTGCACGCTGCTTCCACCAGATGATGTGCATTGAGTCGGCCCATTGCCGGAGCCAGCGCCATCATTACGGCTTCGGCCATGATCAGCCCATTTGTGCATTCAATATTACGTCGCATGGCGTCGGAATTGACCTGCATATCCTGCAATACGTCCACCGTACGCTCTAATGCACCCGAACATAATTGAAAAATCTCGGGGAGCGCCAGCCACTCAGCCTGCCATCCGCCCAAACCCCGTTCATGCTCCAGCACCATTCCATGGTAAAGGCTGGCCATGAGGCCGGGCACCCGATTGGCAGCAGCAAGCACCGCGGCGGCGGCCACAGGATTGCGTTTATAAGGCATGGTAGAAGACCCTCCCCGCCCCTTGCCCAATGGCTCGAACAACTCGCCAATTTCAGTCTGCATCATGAGTGACCAATCCCGCGCCATGTTGCCTAGATTGCCGACAACAAGCGCCAGCACACCCGCCATTTCCACCACACGATCTCGCTCTCCGTGCCAGGTGCATGTCGGCACAGCCAAATCCAGCAGGCGAGAAAAAGCCAGAACCACGGCCGAGCCCTGATTCTGCATAGATGCGAGCGATCCTGTCGCACCACCCAGTTGCGCGGTAAGACACCGTGACCGCATACTTTCAAGCCGAGCCAGATCACGTTGAAGAACATTCGCCCAACGGGCGAACTTATGACCCAGGGTAATGGGCAACGCCTGCTGGAGCCAGGTTCGTCCCATCATGATCTGCTCTCGATAAGTTTGTGCCTGCGCCAGCGCCGCCTGATATGCTTGCTCGAGCAACGCTTGGATAATCGCCAATGCGTCACGACATTGCAGAATACACGCTGTATCCAGCACATCCTGGCTTGTCGCACCCCAATGCACATAGCGCGCTGCAGTTTCATCATGCTCCCTGATGATGGCGGTCAGGCGCTTCACAAATGGAATGGCGACGTTTCCGGCCAATTTGCTTTCCGAGGCGAGCAAACCCAGATCCCATCGCACAATCGCATTCTGGGCACAGATATCTTCAATATTCTTCGCCGCAGCCTGCGGTATCAGACCGACAGAGGCTTGCGCCTTAGCCAGGGCCACTTCGGTCGAGACCAGATATCTCAATAATGATTGGTCGCTGAAAATATCGGTCACTTGATTCTCGTAATACAAGCTGGCATATAGTCGACTCATAGGCGTTTTTCCTAAAGACTTTGAGTGGCAATTCAATGTGCTGCACATAGCGAAAGCGTAGGACCCAGAAGCATCAGAACTTTCAAAAATCGCGACCCAGTTTGTAATTATCAACAGACTAAACGGCAGGCTTAATACAGTTTAATAACTCAGATCCGGATACATATCGCTTTAAGTTGTCGATAACAACCGCTACGACTCTCTCCTCACCCTTTGGGCCGCAAGAGCCAGCTATGTGTGGTGTAATTAGCACATTAGGTAGATCCCAAAGAATTGAGTCTTTTCCAAGCGGTTCGGGGTCTGTCACGTCAAGCGCTGCTCCAGCAATCGTGCCTGAGCATAATGCGGACTCCAGCGCTGCGGTGTCCACAATATCACCGCGTGCGACATTGATAAGTCTGGCATGTTGGGGTAACGCTTCGAGTTCCGATCTTCCTATCATTCCTCGTGTCTCCGGTGAAGAAGGCACAGCAATAAGCAACACATCTGCGCGCATAAGTGCTTCGCTTAAATACGCAGCTGAAAACATTTCGTCTGCTTGCGGATCCGATGCCCCAGATCTTGTGACACCAACAATATGCATTCCAAATGCCCTTGCTCGTCTTGCCACATCTCGGCCAATGCCTCCAAACCCAACGATAACAAGAGTCGCTCCTTCCAGCGTACCCATAGAGCTACCTATAGCCTTATCCCAACGATGTTCTTTTTGATTTAGCACCATAGTCGGAATGAATTTGGTCATAGAAAGCATCAGCGCCATCACGTGCTCACTCACAGCGCTGGACCATGCATGTCCAACATTGGCTACGCACACCTCCGGAGGCACGCCATAAGCGAGAACATTTTCGTAGCCTGTCGTGAGTAGCTGTAATAGCCGCAGGCTATGTCTATTTTCAAAAATACAATTTGAAACTGCTTCGGTATAAGTACTATTAGTCAAGACAAGTCCTGACGCACCAGGCAATGCCAATTCGAGTTGATTTATAGAGTTAACTTCCTCATATTGGACGCAATCCAAAGCGTCGAGAGCCGAGAGGATTATTTCGCGAAAAATGGTCGGCCAAATGATGACCTTATTCATTTCCAACCTGCATGGCGCGCTTGCTCTTTCAAAAAGGCAAGTTGCTGCGCGAATAATGCCAGCAGGTGAGCACGCGTGGCATTCTGTGAAAGAAATTCCGGGTCATCAGCCCAGAACGTTTTATTGAGATTCAGCGGTTTACCCAACGCTCCCTGGGTATTAAATTCGAGCTGTAAGCTAGCTTGCCCATTAAAACCGCCGTCCAGAGCAAGAGCAAAAAACTCACGCCAGGGTACCATTCCGCCCTCTCCTGCTGGTGGATACACCACACCCCATCTTCCTTCTGCATCCCTGACCCACTTTACATCGGTGAGAGATAGTGCACGAATCCACGGCATTGCACGCCTCATATTGATGCGCCACAATGACTGTGGTCCATCGGCCACAATATGGCCAATATCGAAATTAAGACCAATGGAAGGACCGAGATCCCGAAATACTTCCACGATATCCCAGATCGCAGTAGATATATCAAGTCGACCTGGACGGTTCCATGTATGGTAAATGGCCGTAAGTCCAGAGTGATGCGCAAGTTCAGCTATCCGAGCTGAATTGACGCGCATACCATCGAGCTGCAGAGCAAATTCATCGCCATAGCCTTTTGGCTCGAACGAAGTTGTGCCGATCCTGCACCAGGCTATTTCACATTCACCAGCAGTGCGAAAGATAGGGTCGACATATTGTCTCTGCCACCATTCATCATCAGAAGCCTCCACTGGCGGAGTTATAGATGTTGTAATACGATCGCAAATCATGCCTGTGGCTCGCACCCCAGTTAACATAGCGGGCAGGTTGGTTTTGACGAGTGTTGGCTCTATAAGTCCACCTGGACGAACTGTCAAATCGACACGATCGAAACCAGCTTCTGCAGCCGCAATACCCAAGCGTTCCCCAACTACGCGTGGATTTGATGCAGCCTCAGCTTGAGTCGCGACCCATTGCAAATGTCGCCCATAAATAGACCAAATCAGGCTATCTGAATTCATATACAACTCAATTTGTATCGGATGGATAAGTTGCAATGGGAGCCAATTGAGCGCCACCTGCAACTCGCAATATTTCGCCTGTGACAAACCCTGCTTCTTCAGAAGCAAAATATGCCACGGCAGCGGCAACGTCATTGCACGATGCGAGTCTCCTTATTGGAGTGCGCGCTATGTAATGGCGAGACATATGTAGCTGTTCGTCGGCTGAACGTTTAACAAGCCCGAGTCCATTTTCAACAGCAACCGGTCCAGGAGCTACTGCGTTAGCTGTAATATCCCACTGCCCGAATTCGCGAGCCCACGAAATTGTAAGCGCTTCAAGTCCGGCTTTACTAGAACCGTATGCTGGCATACCGCCCGCCAGACTGTTTCGGGTGCAAATACTTACAATGCGCCCATACTTCTGAGCTTTCATGATCCCGCTAATAGATCGAACAACTAAAAATGGTCCCTTCAGATTGACATCCAATGTGCGTACGAAGTCAGGCTCTTCCATCTCAGAGTTATCACCACTCACAGAAATGCCTGCGCAGTTAATCAAAATGTCGACACGGCTTGAATTCGCCATGACAGAATCTACTGCGCCCTGTACCGAGTCAGCACTTGTGACATCCAAAGCAACACCAAAGGAATTGTTCCCCAAGTCTGCGGCAACAGTGTTACAAACCCCAACGTCTAAGTCTGCGACGGCTACTTGCACACCTGACTTAGCAAGTCGAGCCCCGATGGCTCTCCCCAAGGCACCAGCTCCTCCTGTGACAAGCGCTACGCGGTTACTTCTTTCATTCATTCTTAGTTCTCTTTAAGGAGTTGATATAGTTGATAATGACCTCGACAGACCTAATCAAGCGTAATTCCTACCGCTTTAATTACTGTTGACCATGTTTCCAGATCTCGTTCAAAAATCTTCCGGAACTCGTCTGGAGTTGTATGGGTTGGTTCAACCCCTAATTGGTTAATCATTCGACTCACGAGTTCAGGATCGGACTGTACCTTGTTGATATCATCGGAAATTTTCTGAATGATTTGTGACGGAGTACCTCGAGGAGCGAAGAAACCTACCCAGTTGTATGGCTCGAACCCTTTCACCCCCGACTCACCAAGTGTGGGGGCATCAGGCAGAATAGAAACGCGTTTCGGCCCCGTAACCGCCAGAATTTTGAGTCGTCCTGATTTCGCATAGGGTAAGGCGCTTTGCAGATCGACGAGACCGAGGTCTGCCTCATTGCCGACTACAGCACGCACCAACTCTGGTGAGCCTCGATATGGCACATGCGTGAATGATATCCCCAGATCCAGCTTGATCTTTTCAGCAACGATATGGGCAGTAGACCCAACACCGCTAGATGCAAAAATAAAAGGAACTTTTGCGCTTTTTGCTTCATTCAGAGCTTCAGACAACGTATCCGCCTTGAGATTGCTTCGAGCAACCACAACATATTGCTGTCGATTAACTTCAGTGACAGGAACTAGATCTCGAACAGTATCGTAGGGAAGGTTTTTGCGCAACGCAACGTTCTGAACAGTGACCGGAACAGTAGAAAGAAGTCTATAGCCATCAGGAGGCGATCTCACTACATTGGAGGTACCAATAATAGAGCTGCCGCCAGGTTTATTCTCAATCACGACAGGTTGACCCCACAATTTGGACAAGCGTTCTGCCAGCAGCCTGGTGACTGTGTCGGTACCTCCTCCGGGTGTATAAGGTACGACAATGTTTACTGGACGACTCGGCCACTCGGATTGTTGAGCATGTATAGATGTGGAAACGAGAAGTGTCGACAACAGGGCCGCGATAGGCCAAATCAATCGCTGCATTTATTCATCCTCCTATGATTTTTGAGTCTGTAGTGTGTTGTATTGTTGACTGACACTTTACATATGCTTAAATCATAAGTAAAGTCACAATATCTACATAGATTAAGAAGAAATCGTGATTAATATATCAACTCGCCAAATGGAAGCATTTCGTGTCATTGCGCGTTTTAATAGTTTCACACGAGCAGCCCAGCATCTGCACATCACTCAGTCCGGTTTAAGTGCCATGACAAGAACACTCGAAGAGCAGTTCGGTACCCGCTTATTCGATCGCACAACTCGCACAGTGTCATTGACTCCAGCTGGCTGCGAACTGCTCCCAGCTATCGAGCGGATGCTGTCGGAATTGGAGGAAGTGCAAGGCCGTGTATCAACTGCTGGAGAAAAGGCGGCACAGCAACTTACCGTTGCCGCAACTCCGTTGGTTGCATCCAGCCTGATGCCAAGTGTATTGGCGGCATTTGATGCGCTAGACACAGGGGTAACAGTGAAAGTTCGCGACCCCGTCGGTTTGGGCAGCATTCAAGCGCTGGTAGCAGAAGGAGATGCTGATCTTGGTGTGGGTATTTTTCGTTCGCCATTTACAGGAGTAATTTCCCGGCAATTGCTAAGTATGCATTTGGTAGCTGCTTTCAAGCCCGGGACCCTGAAATGTCTGAAGCCGCGTAAAGGACAGCTTCCCCAATTACCATGGTCAAGGTTACGTGATTTACCTATTTTGACACTTTCAATCCAGGATTCGACACAGCAGCTGGTCGCATCTCACCTGGCAGCAATTGGTCATGCTCATCGCGATAGCCGTACCTACGATAGTCTTCACACAATGATCGCAATGGCTGCAACTGGATATGGCGTAGCAGTGATTCCTTCGTTTGCGTTAGCCGCTTGTGTTCGATACGGAGCAGAATTCGCTCGCATGGTCGAACCGACTGCAACAATAAATTGGTCATATTGCCTGAGAAAGGGAAGCCCTGAACTTCCTGCGATCCCAATTTTTCTAAATACGCTACTTGAAACTGCGAAAAAGGAATGTTGCGAATAGGTTTACTCTTTATTGAACGGAATAACGATCCACAACAAGTTAGCAGTCCCGCACGCAGCAATTCTGCCATTTTCCGCCTTCGTAGCAGTCCGACACATTTTATAGTGGGCGCATGTTCATATTCATGCAACAATACCGTCATAAACTGCTCACCTGAAACCTTTAGAAAAAGCCATCCATGAACAAAAATATTGACTTGATCTACTTTAATGCGGGCGGCGGGCATCGCGCCTCGGCAAGGGCACTTGAGGCCGTACTGAAAAACAGTCATCCGCACTGGAATGTCAGGCTGGTCAACCTTTTTGAAGTCCTGGATTCGCGACAGGTCTACAAGCGCGTGACGGGCGTGGCACCGGAAGATTTTTATAACCGCCAGCTGGCCAAGGGCTGGACGATCGCCATGACGCCGGAACTGCGCATTTTGCAGGCATTTATCCGCCTGACGCATCAGGTTATGGTCAAGCGCCTCCAGGAACACTGGATTGAAACCGAACCCGACATGGTGGTTTCGCTGGTACCCAATTTCAACCGGGCCATGTACGAGAGTCTGGTCTCTTCGCTTCCCGGCGTGCCTTACGTAACGATTCTGACTGATCTGGCCGACAATCCTCCGCATTTCTGGATAGAGGAAAATCAGCAGCAGCATTTTATTTGCGGAACCGACAAGGCCGTGGAACAGGCAC
>JAFAGQ010000078.1 GCA_023422555.1 Pseudomonadota bacterium | reverse complement strand
ATCTCAATGACTGGAGTCCCTTGATGGAGCTGTTGCTTGACCCAAATGTATGGGTAGGCCTGATTACGCTGATTGTTCTGGAGTTGGTTTTAGGCATAGACAACCTTGTCTTCATTGCCATTCTGGTGGACAAACTACCCCCAAGACAGCGCGATAAAGCTCGTATCACCGGACTGGCACTGGCGCTGATTATGCGCCTGATTCTGCTGTCGGTCATGTCGTGGCTGATAAAACTCACCACGCCGCTGTTTTCCATCTATAGCCTGTCCTTTTCGGGACGCGATCTGATTCTGATTGCCGGCGGCTTTTTCCTGCTGTTCAAGGGGACGCTGGAACTGCATGAACGACTCGAAGGCAAAGCCAAGGTCTCTTCCGGTCCACGGGTGTATGCCAGCTTCGGGGTTATCGTCACGCAGATTATTGTGCTCGATGCCATCTTTTCCCTGGATTCCATTATTACCGCCGTAGGTATGGTAGATCATCTGCCTGTGATGTTTGCAGCGGTCATTATTGCCATGGGCGTTATGCTGCTGGCCTCCAAGCCACTGACCAACTTTGTGAACCAGCACCCCACCGTCGTGGTACTATGCCTGGGCTTTTTGCTCATGATCGGGTTCTCGCTGCTGGCAGAAGGGTTTGGATTCAAGGTACCCAAAGGCTATCTGTACGCGGCCATTGGCTTCTCGGTCATGATCGAAATATTCAACCAGATTGCACGCCACAGCCTGAAGCGGTCCGAAGCAACCCGCCCGATGCGCGAACGCACGGCCGAGGGTATTTTGCGCATGCTGGGAAAACGTCCTCCTGACGAGGCGCATATGGAAAATCCAAGCATGGAAGCCGAACACCCTGTCGTGTTTGAAGATGAAGAGCGCTATATGGTCAGTGGTGTCCTCACGCTGGCCGATCGCAGCATTCATTCGATCATGACGCCCCGCTCGGATATTTCATGGATCAATATCGAAGATGACATCCTGCAGATCAGGGATGAGATTATCAATACACCGCATACCTTTTTCCCGATCTGTCGAGGCGCGCTGGACGAAATCATCGGTGTCGGTCGCGCACGCGATCTGATTGCCGATATCCTTACGGAAGGCCAGATCAGCGTTAAAAAATTGCGTAAACCGCTGGTGGTACCGGAGTCAATCAACATCCTCACCCTGATACAGACGCTCAAGGAAAGTCGCGGACAGCTGGTGGTCGTCACAGATGAATTCGGCGCCATCGAAGGGCTTGTTACGGCCATGGACGTTTTCGAGGCTATTGCCGGGGAATTCCCGGATGAAGATGAAACTCCGGATATTGTTGAAGTGGGTGAAGGTCGCTGGATGATAGACGGCGCAGCCGACTTGCGTCATCTTGAGCAGATTCTGAATATCGACGGTCTTTATGATGATAACGAAGAGACTGCCACCCTGGCCGGCTATCTGTTACGGCAATTTGATCGCCTTGCGCAGCCCGGTGACGTCTTTGAACTCGAGCAAGGGCCCATCAAAACCGTGTTCAAAGTTGTGGAACTCGATGGTCGCCGTATCGGTCAGGTCAGTGTTGAACAGCACCGCGAAAAGGACCCGGAAGAATTGCTCGATGTCTGAGACTATGTCATTTTGAAAGCCGATCATCCTTCCCTGCGTGATGCGCAGAGATTTTAAAGCAGCGCATTATTAACTTATTACTCTGACTTGCAAGCCCGCACCTCGCGGGCTTGTGCTTTTTATCACAAAATCGACTATCACAAACGCAATATTTCCAGAAATGGCAAGGGATACGGCAGCCCTTATTTATTCCCCTGCCTTGCCTGTCTGCGTTTTATATTGTTCCAGCACATATCATTATCAGAATTTATTCGTTCGTCCTGACGAGCTGTTTCTCTACACTGAAAGCACTTTCGCTCAACCCTCTCAGTGCAGACACACAAAGGCCGTTCATGACATCCCTGACGCAAATTCTTCGCAACGCCGCCGTTGCCACTTTCGCCCTTACTGCGCTATCCGCTGCCGCTCAGGCAAAAGACCTGACGCTACTTAATGTCTCTTACGATCCGACCCGCGAGCTGTATCAGGAAATCGATGGCGTGTTCTCGAAGCAGTGGAACGAGAAAACCGGCGACAATCTGACGATCAAACAGTCGCACGGTGGCTCGGGCTCCCAGGCGCGCTCGGTAGATAACGGACTGGATGCCGATGTTGTGACGCTCGCGCTTGCCGTGGATATCAACACCATTGCGCAGAAAAGCAAGCGCATCAATCAGGATTGGGAGGCCAAATTCCCGCATAACAGCACCCCCTTCACGTCGACCATTGTGTTTCTGGTGCGCAAGGGCAATCCAAAAGGCATCAAGGATTGGAGCGATCTGATCAAACCGGATGTTCAGGTTATCACACCGAATCCCAAAACATCGGGTGGCGCACGCTGGAATTATCTTGCCGCCTATGCGTGGGCCAAAGCGCAGCCTGGGGCGACTGAGGATAGCGCCAAACAGTATCTGAAAGACCTGTACAGCCATGTCCCGGTACTTGACTCGGGTGCACGCGGTTCCACCCTGACCTTTGTTCAGCGTCAGATCGGTGACGTGTTGCTGGCCTGGGAGAACGAAGCATTCCTGTCGCAGAAAGAACTGGGAGAGGGTCAGGTTGATATCGTCGTTCCTTCATTGTCCATCCTGGCAGAGCCACCTGTGGCGGTTGTCGACAAAGTGGTGGATAAACGTGGAACGCGCGAGGTGGCAACCGCCTATCTGAATTTTCTGTATACGCCTGAGGCCCAGCGCGTTGCGATCAAAAACTTCTATCGCCCCACCGATAGCTCGCTGAAAGCCGAGGCAGAAAAAGTATTCCCACCGGTCAAAACGGTCAGCATTGCTGACCTGGGTGGCTGGACAGAGGCGAGCAAAAAACATTTCGCCGATGGCGGGATTTTCGACCAGATCTATCTGAAAAAATAACCCTCATCGATCAACAGAGATCTGCTGCGCGAAGCAGTGCACCTGTGACTCAATGCAGATCTCGCTGAGAACGACGACGTTTGCCCATGAAAACATTCCCATGACGCTGCTTCAAAAACAATATTCCGTCCTGCCCGGCTTTGGTATCACGCTGGGCATTACGCTATTCTGGCTCAGCCTGGTTGTACTGATTCCTTTTGCCGTGCTGTTTGGCTGGACGGCGCAACTGGGGTTGTCAGGCTTTATGAACACCATTTCAGATGAAAGAGTCATCCGATCTCTGTACGTCACATTCGGTTCGTCAATCATCGCCGTACTGATCAATATGGTTCTGGGACTGATAACCGCCTGGGTACTGGTGCGATATCAATTTGCGGGCAAGAAAATCATTGATGCCTTCATTGATCTGCCCTTCGCACTGCCAACCGCCGTCGCCGGCATTGCCCTGACCACGCTATACGCCCCCAACGGACTACTGGGCGGTCTGCTGGCGCCACTGGGTATCAAAGTAGCCTACACACCTACCGGCATCGTTATCGCCCTGATCTTCATCAGCCTGCCGTTTATTGTTCGCTCGGTGCAACCTGTTCTTGAAGATCTGGAGCCCGAGCTGGAAGATGCGGCAACCTGTCTGGGTGCAAGCCGCTGGCAGATATTTGCACGCGTCATCTTTCCCGCCATTGCACCAGCCCTGCTGACCGGCGCCGCGATGGCATTTGCCCGAGCCGCAGGTGAATATGGCTCAGTGATTTTCATTGCCGGCAACATCCCCATGGTCTCTGAAATTACACCGCTGCTGATTACCGCCAAACTTGAACAGTCAGACTATACCGGCGCGACTGCACTGGCCGTGTTGATGCTGCTGATCTCATTTCTGGTGTTGCTGCTGATCAATCTGATTCAGCGCTGGAATAACAAACGCAATGGCATGAACTGAGGCTAGGCATGAATACGAATTTTCAACGAACGGAAAGACCCTGGGTACGGTACGTGCTGACCACCATTGCACTTGTGTTTGTACTGCTTTTTATCGCCTTGCCCATGTTTCTGGTATTCGGCTTGGCACTGAGTAAGGGATGGGAGTTTTACCGCGAGACCCTGTCAGCGCCCGATGCCATTTCGGCAATCTCGCTAACGTTACTGACCGCGGCCATTGCCGTACCCTTGAATGTCATTTTTGGTATTGCCGCCGCATGGGCCATTGCCAGGTTCAATTTTCGCGGGAAGAGTTTTCTGGTCACATTGATTGACCTGCCCTTTTCTGTCTCTCCAGTAGTGGCTGGCCTCATGTATCTTCTGCTGTTTGGCAACCAGACAGCGCTCGGCGTCTGGCTGGATGATCACGATATAAAGATCATCTTTGCCATTCCAGGCATTGTTCTGGCAACCACGTTCGTCACCTTCCCGTTCGTCGCCCGGGAACTGATACCGCTAATGCAGTCACAGGGATCGGATGAGGAACAGGCGGCCCTGGTCCTGGGAGCAGGCAGCCTGCAGACGTTCTGGCATGTCACCTTGCCCAACATCAAATGGGGACTCCTGTATGGGGTGATCCTGACCAACGCCAGAGCCATGGGCGAATTTGGTGCCGTCAGTGTCATTTCAGGCCATATCCGAGGGGTGACCAATACCATTCCTCTGCATGTGGAAATTCTCTACAACGAATTCAATATCGCCGGCGCGTTCGTATGTGCATCGATCCTTGCCCTGCTGGCCATTGTGACGCTGGTCATCAAATCATTCGTCGAATGGCAGCAGTCCAGGTTGCAGCGACATTCCCTGCATCGCGGCGCAGTGGGTGCATCACCGGCTGTCGCCCAGGGACATGTGCCGTCGACACCATCTTCACAAACGTCATTGAACCCGTTATGACAACTGGAATATTCTTTGCCGGCAGACATGGTTTGCGCGCGCCCTGGATGCAGCGCATTTGCAGCGGGCAAATTCAAAAAGGAAATGCATCGTGAGCATCGAAGTTAAAAACATCACAAAAACCTTCGGCGACTTCAAAGCGCTGGACGATATCAGCCTGCAGATTCACAGTGGAGAACTGCTGGCTCTGCTGGGCCCCTCGGGCTGCGGCAAGACCACGCTGCTGAAAATCGTGGCAGGTCTGGAACAGCCGGATTCGGGCAAACTGCTCTTTGAAGGACGTGATGCCACAGAAAAACATGTCACTGAACGCGGTATCGGCTTTGTGTTTCAGCACTATGCCCTGTTTCGTCACATGACCGTATTCGACAATATTGCATTTGGCCTGGCGGTCAAGCCGCGTCGCCTGCGTCCGTCCAAAGCCGAAATTCGCGAAAAAGTGACACGCCTGCTGAAAATGGTGCAACTGGACTGGCTGGCCGACGCTTATCCCAGTCAGTTGTCCGGCGGACAGCGGCAGCGTATCGCGCTGGCGCGATCCCTGGCCGTGGAGCCTCGCGTTCTGCTGCTGGATGAGCCTTTTGGTGCGCTGGACGCGAAAGTACGCAAAGACCTGCGCCGCTGGTTGCGACAACTGCATGACGAAATACATCTGACCAGCATCTTTGTGACACACGATCAGGAGGAAGCGCTGGAAGTGTCTGATCGCGTTGTGGTCATGAACCACGGTCATATTGAGCAGGTCGGCACGCCCGATGAGATCTACGAACATCCTGCCAGCGCCTTCGTGACCCAGTTTCTTGGCGACGTCAATCTGTTCCATGGCCGCATACAGGATGAAAACTTTACCAGCGGCGATTTTTCGCAACCACTATCTGAAGGTCACAGACAGGCAGCTACCCAGGATGAGGTCACGGCATACATCCGTCCTCACGATATAGAGCTCACGCAAAGCGCCGATAACGCGCTTGACCGAGGTCGAATCGACCATGTGCATGCCGTTGGCCCCATTGTTCGACTGGAACTCGAACGTGAAGGCGACAGCCAGCCGGTGGAAGTGGTCATGACGCGGGAGCGCTATCGCCTGCTGGGCCTGAACCCTGGCGATACTGTTTATATCAAACCAAGGAAAATGGCAGTATTCAATCGTCGCCCGGAAAAGACCGCAGCATGACTTGACACCCGCCAGGAGGACTAAAGTCAGGAACGAGGCTTGGGTTGCGGATGCCGAGAAATCTTCGGTCACATCTCATTGCGAAGACGTCTTCGCCCGTTAGAGATGTATTTCAGGGGAACTGATGTCGTGATATCAACGATGACGTCCCGTTGTGACGAATTCAACTCTGATCAGGGATGCGATACAGAGATTGATCAGGAATGTGATACTGCGATGTTGATCCCGTGAAATCGGCGAATACATTTCATCAGAGAGTAGTATTCGGCCGTGAGGAATACAAGACAGGGATGGAAAAACGCGACATTGAATGAAAGCGTGCGATATCAACATTGTGATACCGCACTTTTTCTGATCAGGCTGCGGCCTGTGCTTTGACGATTCCCGCGGCAACGGTATTGTTGCTGACTTCATCAATAAGAATAAATGAACCGGTAACCGCATTGTCTTCGTAGCTGTCGGTCACCAGCGGTTTCTGCAGCGTGAGCTGCACCTGGCCGATATCGTTAAGGCGCAGTTGCTCGCTGCCGCTTTCACTGAGCAGTGTTTTCACGTCCAGGACTTTATCAATCCTGCTGATTCGCACCGGCACCGACGCAAAGGTATGGCGCATCAGATACTTGCGCTTCAGATCCAGAGGATCTGTATCGAACCAGCACAGATCAGCTTGAATCGCGCGTTTTGGTTGCACGTCGGCCTCTTCGGCAACGAAGATGTCGCCTCGGGATACATCAATATCACGATCCAGACTGAGTGTGAGAACATCGCCGGCCACAGCAGATGTCAGTGGGCCGTCAGGTCCCAGAATTTCGGTAACGATCGCCGTCTGGTTGGCTGGCAGAACCTTGATAGCCTGGCCAGGCTGCAGCTTCCCTGCGGCCAGCTTGCCCATATAGCCGCGAAAGCCGTCAGCCTGATTGCCGTCCTGGCGTATCACAAGCTGAACTGGAAATCGCAGCGCCTGAGGATCACTCTCACCTGTCTGCTTTAGTTCAATGGATTCCAGCAGCGCGAGCAAGGGCTCTCCCTGATACCAGGGCATGTTGTCACTGCGGAACACTACATTGTCGCCACCGAGAGCGGACACAGGAATGTAGTGGATATTTTCGATACCCAGCTGCGTTGCCAGTGCGGCATAAGCATCACGAATTTTCTCAAATCTGACCTGGTCAAAATCAATCAGATCCATCTTGTTGACAGCCACCACAATATGACGAATGCCAAGCAGACGCAAAAGTGCACTGTGGCGCCGCGTCTGAGCCAGCAGAGTCACATTGCCATTCTCGTCCAGGGCGCGCACCGGATCAATCAGGACAATTGCCGCATCGGCCGTAGATGCACCAGTCACCATATTTCGGGTGTATTGCTCGTGCCCCGGCGTGTCGGCAATAATGAATTTGCGCCGGGCAGACGAAAAATAGCGATAGGCTACATCAATCGTAATTCCCTGCTCGCGCTCAGCCTCAAGGCCATCCGTCAGCAGCGACAGGTCAATCTGCTCGCCTGCAGTACGCTTATGTTTAGCATTGCTGACCGCCAGCAACTGATCACTCAGCACCGCCTTGCTGTCAAACAGCAGACGCCCGATCAGTGTACTTTTTCCGTCGTCGACTGATCCTGCAGTAATGAAGCGCAGCAGTCCGTTTGTATTCACATTTGTCATCG
>JAFAGQ010000016.1 GCA_023422555.1 Pseudomonadota bacterium | reverse complement strand
GCGGCACGGCGCACGGTCTCAATCACATCGAATATTGGCTGGCCATCAGATTCACGAATGGCCGCCCCAAGGATTCTGCCCAGCAGGCGGATGTCCTGCTGCATTTCATTTCTGTCTGCGCTTGCGTTTTCCACGTTGTCTCTATTTTTGCGTTTCGTTAATGGGATGATTCCATTGTAGGGGTTTTCGGCAGCGCACGCTCAGGCTGCGCCTATGTCGGGCATGCTTTGCGCGACCCCGACGGGGTCACACAGAATGAATTTTCTGAATCTGTCGCAGATGATCAGGTTCGATGATGCTGCTGCCGGTGAAGGGCCGATCGTTCACCAGAATCAGGAATGTGATACTGGCAAAGCTCAGCGAGATGAGTACTACCGCCTTGCGCAGCTCATCACGGGTGTGATAATGAATATCATAGATGACATACATACAGACACTCAGCAGTATCATCAACACCAGCCACTTCTGGGGATTGATATGGTAAGTGGCCACATTCAGTCTGTCATCACGCGCTTCCCGTATCTGATGCAAATAGGCGTTGAACAGCGCCATCTGCGAACTGACGTAGGCGTTATCGCGCACCTCAATGGCGGTTTTGGCCGCCTCAACCGTCAGCCCGTCAAGCGCGGATTCTGTCTTCTCGCTGATCTGGTCATGCCCCATTTTGGGCCACTCATCATTGATGGCAGCGCCCACATAGGCCAGTAAACGGCTTTTCAGCTGGCCATTGATATCCGGCGGCAGATATTTGAGTACGCGAAACGCATCACTGACGGCGCCGGCTTCTTTTTCTGTTGCCGTCTGACCTTTCTCGTTTTCTTTCCACACATCGCTGGCCATGAACGCCATATTCAGGCCAATGGGGACCAGCAGGCCCGAAATGAGGGTGTGGCTCAGGGCGCTGCTGCGCGGCGTGCGGCTGTTGCGGCGCTGCAGCCGGATAATGAGGATAATCAGCCCGGACATGCCGATAAAAAATACCGTACACAGGATCCAGGAGAAAAAGTTGGGAATATCGAATAGCAGGTTATACAGTTGCATGACATTCTCACGGAAGCAGGAGCAGGATTGATCTGGACCACCTTGCCGGGCGACATGCAGCGGGAGGGTCGCATATCACGGCTTTCGTATTCTACATCTGCCGGAGCACGGGCGATTTGCGGTGTATCACAAATGTAAAAAAAGAGACAGATCATGGCGGTGATGACGGCACCATCGTCATTGCCGGGACGCTTCGTGTTCAATGCGCGATAATAGTATCTGTTTTGTGATACTGGTCCGGAATTGCTGCAATGAACACTTCGCCCGCCACATTGGCATTCACCCGCTTTCTTTATCTTGCCGAAGATCCGCAAGTGATTGAAGCCTGTCTGCAGGCGCCCGACACCGCTATACCGGCGGCCGATGCGGACATCGCCTTAAGGGATGATATTTCCACAGATGAAATCACACCTGTGGCCATCATGTCTCATTACGACGAAAAACTCGGCGGCTTTGCCTATACCGGTGTACACGCAGGCGGGCGCAATCCCGTCGCGCGACATGCGGTGAGTCGGGCAGGTATTCAGGTCGTTGTGGCTGGCGCCCGGTACGGCAAGGGGTCGTCGCGCGAGCACAGCCCGGCGGCTGAAAAACATGCCGGCGTGCAGCTGGTTTTTGCCCGCAGTTTTGAACGTATCTATCGGCAGAATGCCGATAATATTGGTTTGCTCACTTCCACAGACTTTACTTTACTCGCGCGTTTGCGAGCGGGCGAATCGATTACGCTGGATGAGGTGCTTGCCGGTCGTGAAGTGCTGACACAGGCCATTGTGCGCAGCGGCGGATTGCTGGCTTATGGCAAACGCAATCTGGGCAGCAGCCGTCCGGAACCGGCTACGACTGCTGCAGGTCCTCAGACCCTTTTTGAGAAAATCATCTCGCGACATGTGCTGCGCACCGACCAGACGGGCACGGCGCTGACACCGGGTGCCGGTATCTTTCTGCGCGCCGACTGGCGCTTTATTCATGAATACTATACGGGTATGGCAGCGCATATGCTGCACCAGAATTATCCGGCGCCATTGCAGTTGTTTGACGCTGACAAGGTCATTGCCTTTGAAGACCATACTTCCTATATTCAGCAGAGCCCGGCGCATTTGCGTCAGGGACTGGTGCCAAACATGCTGCGCATGTGCGAGGCGCACCGGGATTTCGTGGCTGAATGCAGACTTCGTTCACATCGCACACTGACCGAGGAGCAGGCGCGGGCTGACGATGGCAGCAATGTGGCAGGTATTTCACATGCCATGATGGCCGAACACTATGCCCTGCCAGGACAGGTTGTGGTGGGAACCGATTCGCATACGCCGCATAGTGGTGCACTGGGATGTGTGGCCTTTGGCGTGGGCACAACAGATATGGCAAATGCCATGATGACCGGTGCGGTGCGTATGAATGTGCCGCCAGGTATTCTGGTACGCCTGCAAGGATCGTTGCCACCGGGCGTGGCAGCCAAGGACATTGTGCTGCATCTGCTGGCACTGCCGCAAATCCGCAAAGGAAAGGGCGTGGGCAGGGTGTTTGAATTTACCGGCGATGTGATTGCCCAATTGTCCATTGATGAACGGGCTACGCTGACCAATATGTGTGCCGAACTGGGGGGCTTTACCGGGATTGTGGCGCCGGACGCACGCACGGTCGCGTTTCTTGAAGAACGCCGCAGTATTTCATTTGAAATAGAAGACTGGATGCACAGTGATCCGGATGCCCAATATGAGCAGCAAATCACGGTTGACTGCTCTGCGCTGGAAGTGCTGGTGGCCGCGCCGGGCGATCCGGGCAACGGCATACCGCTAACGTCGCTGAAGGAAACCGTCGCTATCGATATCGCTTATGGCGGCTCCTGTACGGCCGGCAAACGCGAAGACTTTGATCATTACCATGCGGTACTGGCCTGGGGGCTTGAGCAGGGTCTGCGCGTTCCGGAGCATTTCAAACTATATCTGCAGTATGGTACAACGGCGGTCCGGGATTATTGCGTGGAAAAAGGCTACGACCGGGTGTTTGAACAGATGGGCGCCATCATATTGCAACCATCATGTGGTGCCTGTGCCAACTGTGGGCCGGGCTCATCGGTCGATGCGGACCAGGTGACCATCAGCGCAATCAACCGGAATTTTCCTGGGCGTTCGGGCCCGGGCAAGGTCTGGCTGGCCAGCCCGGCAACAGTCATGGCCAGCGCACTGGCCGGCCATATTGTGTCGTTCGCCGGCCTGAAGACGCAATTGAAAGGGCAGGCGGGACAATCTTCATAAAAAGGAATGCGCATCGACCAGCGACGTGGCGATCTGGCCGATCTGCCGCTGCGTCTGCATGGCCTTCTTGCGCAACATTCGGTAGGCCTCGTCTTCGCTGACACCATGCAGTTTCATGAGAATGCCTTTGGCTTTCTCCACATTCTGCCGTTCTGCAAGTCTTCGTTTGGCAAGGTTCAATTCCTCCAGACGCGAGCGATCCACCGCATATCGTTCGATGGCCACATCCAGCAGTGACAGCATTCTTGCGGCCGGAACGTCGCCTACCACGTATGCGGCAACGCCCGCTCTCAACGACGCACGCATGAAATGGCGATCGTTGTCGTTGGTAAACATAACCACCGGCAGGGCGCTGTCATTCGAAGTCATGCACAGGCCTTCCAGTGTGTCACGACAGGAAGCATCAGCGCTCACGAGGATGACATCAGGCTTAAGGCTGGCAAGTGCCGACGACAGGTCGGCCATCGGAGAAATTTCTGCGATCACATGAATGCCGGCCGCCTGCAGCTTGCTGCGCAGCTCATCATTCTGCTCATCGCGGATCAACATGACATTCAGCATTTTCGTTCCTCTTGTCAGACTCTTAAGCAAAAGCCGTGCCGCTTTTGCATGACCGTCTGCGAACAGGTCATGCCCGTTTTCTGTGCGTTCATGAACGATGCGGTGATCGCGGCGCCCGATGTGGGAGAGTCTGCACGCTTTTTGTGCATGCGGCTTAGCCCGTTTTTTCGTTATCGTTCCTGGCCGTTTCACACCTCATTATTCCCGCAAAGCGCCTGTTGACGCAGCTCTGCGCATGTTGATCACCCTCAAATTGGCCTGCGGCAAAGCGTAGAACCGAGTCTGGCACGCATATTGCTTTAGTCATCGTGAAGGCCAATGGCGGTTTTCGACACTCATGGTTTACGGACAACGGCGTCCTGCAGACACATCCTGGTGATGTGTTCGCAGGACGCTTTCTTTTTGGGGTAATGATGGACAGTCGCAAGAAATCAGACGAAGCAGGCCTTTCCACAAGGCCATCGACGACCGGGCAATCAGGCAAAGATGCAATCGCACTCGGTAGCGTACATCGTCGTCAATGGATGCTGTCGGTCGCGCGCAGTGCTGCCGGCATCGGCGCACTTGGCATCGCGGATCCCTTTCTGCGTGGTAGCGCATGGGCAGCCGGCTCGGACGCGCCGGAAAAAACAGAGGTCAGAGTCGGCTTCATTCCGCTTACCGATTGTGCTTCGGTTGTCATGGCAGCAGAACTGGGCATCGATAAAAAATACGGCGTCAAAATCATACCCAGCAAGGAAGCCTCATGGGCAGCGGTGCGGGACAAGCTCATCAACGGCAACCTGGACTGTGCGCATGCGCTTTACGGCATGATCTACGGGCTGCAGCTGGGCGTCGGCGGACCGCAGACCGATATGGCCGTACTGATGGGACTCAACCAGAACGGGCAGGGGATCACGCTTTCTTCCAAGCTGCGCGAGAACCAGGTGACAGATGGTGCCTCGCTTAAAAAGGCCATGCCTTCGCTGGGCAGACAACTGACATTTGCGCAGACGTTTCCCACCAGTACGCATGCCATGTGGCTTTACTACTGGCTCGCGGCGCATGACATACATCCCTTCCGGGACGTGCGTGTGATTACCGTGCCACCACCGCAAATGGTGGCCAATATGATGATTGGCAATATGGATGGTTATTGCGTGGGCGAGCCATGGAATGCGCGCGCAGTCATCGACAAGGTTGGCTTCACGGCGGTGACCAGTCAGGAAATCTGGCAGGATCATCCGGAAAAAGTGCTGGGAACGACGGCAAAATTTGCCGATCAGTACCCGAACACGGCCAGGGCAGTCACTGCTGCCATTCTGGAGGCGGGCAAGTGGATCGACAGCTCGCCTGCCAATATGGAAAAAACTGCAAAGGTGATTGCTGCCAAGTCATATGTCAACACGCAAGTGGATGTGATCCTGGGGCGCATGCTTGGCAAATATGACAATGGTGATGGAAAGGAAACGCAGAGTGCGCATCCCATGCGCTTTTTTGGAGATGGGGCAGCCACCTTCCCATACCTGAGTGACGGGATGTGGTTCCTGACTCAGCAAAAGCGCTGGGGGTTACTCAAGTCGCACCCCGATTACGCCGCGGTGGCGGGCAAGGTCAATCGAATCGACATCTACAAGGCGGCCGCCCAGGCCAGTGGTACACCGCTGCCCGCCAGTGAAAATCGCGAGTCGACCCTGATCGATGGCATCAAATGGGACGGCAGCAATCCTGCGGCGTATGCCGACGGATTTGCGGTTCACGTATAGCACAGGAGAAATCAATGAACACAGCAAGTAAGGCGCTTTCATTACCTTCTGGAAGAGGGCTGCCGACATTCGACTGGCTGGGCAGGCTTGTTTATCCGCTAATGGGTCTGATTTCAGTTGTGATCATCTGGGGTCTGATTGCTGAAAAAATTCCGGGCATTCCGACTCCCTACGATACGCTGATCTCTGCCATCGCCCTGTTTGCGGATCCCTTTTATCGCAACGGACCCAATGATGTGGGTATCGGATGGAATGTGCTGGCCTCGTTATGGCGCGTTGCCGTTGGCTTTGGGCTGGCAGCGGCTGTCGGCATACCGGCAGGTTTCATTATTGGCCGCTATGCACCGATGCGTCAGATCACGGCACCTGTCATCAGCCTGTTGCGCCCGGTGTCACCGCTGGCCTGGCTGCCTTTGGGACTGCTGTTGTTCAAGGCGGCCGAGCCGGCAGCAATCTGGTCCATCTTCATCTGTTCCATCTGGCCGATGATCATCAATACGGCAGATGGCGTCGCTCGCGTACCCACCGATTATCTGAATATTGCCCGCGTGCTTGATCTGTCGGAAAGAAAAGTGCTGACCCGCATTCTGCTGCCCTCGGTACTGCCGTATGTGCTGACAGGTGTGCGACTGTCTATCGGCACGGCCTGGCTGGTGATTGTGGCAGCAGAGATGCTCACGGGAGGAACCGGTATTGGTTTCTGGTTGTGGGATGAGTGGAACAACCTGAACGTGCAGCACATCATTATTGCAATCGTCATTATTGGTCTGGTAGGCATGCTGCTTGATGCCGCGCTGCTTTTCCTTGCCAGACGATTTGCCTTTGCCGAGGAGTAGGACATGGAAAAATACGTTGCCGTTGAAGCGGTCAGCCAGGTATTCGATACGGCGAAAGGCCCGTTTACTGCACTGAACAATATCAATCTTGCGATACGCAAGGGTGAGTTCGTCTCGCTGATTGGTCATTCCGGTTGCGGCAAGTCGACCTTGCTCAATCTGATCGCCGGGCTGACAAAGCCAAGTTCAGGCGTGCTGATCTGTGACCAGCGCGAGATTGCAGGACCGGGTCCGGATCGCGCCATGGTCTTTCAGAATCATTCCCTTCTGCCCTGGCTCACGTGCTTTCAGAACGTGTATCTGGCGGTGGAACGGGTGTTTGCTGCGCAGGAGCCCAAGTCCCGCCTGCGCGAACGTACCGCGGCTGCGCTTGAACTGGTGGATCTGGCACATGCCAGCAATAAGCATCCCCGCGAGATTTCAGGTGGCATGAAACAGCGCGTGGGCATTGCGCGAGCACTGGCCATCGAACCCAAAGTGCTGCTGATGGACGAACCTTTCGGTGCACTGGATGCCCTGACTCGTGCACATTTGCAGGATGCCTTATTGCGCATCGTCAAGCGCACGCAAAGTACCGTCGTGATGGTGACGCACGACGTTGATGAGGCCGTGCTGCTTTCTGACCGGATTGTGATGCTGACCAACGGACCGGCAGCCACCATTGGCGAAATATTGCCGATCAAACTGCCCGGACGCCGTGATCGCGTTGCGCTTGCGGGCGATCCGCGTTATCTGCAATACCGGGCCGCGGTCATGAAGTTTTTGCATCAGCGCTACTCGAATCCCGAGCAGGGCAGTCGTCTGTCTCTGGTCACAGCGGAGCAGAATGCAAACGAGCATAACGCAACCGAGCAGGACAATGCCAGCGTGGCCTGACCCGGATCAGAATGAATCACAAATGAATACAGGCAATATCATGAAAAAACGCAAACTGGTACTCATCGGCAATGGCATGGCCGGCGTTCGCACCATAGAGGAACTGCTGAAACTGGATGATCAGCTGTACGACATCACCATTATCGGCAGCGAGCCGTACCCGAATTACAACCGAATTCTTCTGTCCCCG
>JAFAGQ010000417.1 GCA_023422555.1 Pseudomonadota bacterium | reverse complement strand
CCGGCGTATCTGCTCAACAAGGGCATTGATACTCTGCCCACCATGGGCGATGGCCGGCAGAGCGGGACCTCGGCCAGTCCTTCGATTCTGAATGTATCGCCGGAATCGGTAGTGGGTGGCGGCCTTGCGCTTTTGCACACGGGTGATACCGTGAGGGTGGATCTGAATACCTGTCGCGTGGACGTGCTGATTTCAGACGAAGAACTGCAACAGCGTCGCGCAGCCTGGGTCAAACCTGATCTGCTGAATATGACGCCCTGGGAAGAAATCTACCGCGGCATGGTGGGGCAGCACGGTGATGGTGCCTGCCTGGAAGCGGCCACTGCCTATGTGGATATTATCCAGACGCGCGGTGAATCGCGCGATAATCACTAATGAAATATCATCAATGATGCACGGCACAGGCCGATATAAAAGCATAGCGAGCAGAATATGACAGTACTTGAACAGAAAGCCATTCGAACCCTGCCCGAAGCCGCCATCGCGGCATTCCGGGATCGGTTTGGTGAGCGGTTTATTACCTCCATGGCAGTGCGCGAGCACCATGGTACCGATGAATCCCCTTACCCGGTGTGCCCGCCCGAGGCTGTCATTTTTCCGCGTGATACCGAAGAAGTCGTGGATGCCGTGAAGATCTGCAATCAGTACAAGGTCCCGGTGGTTCCCTTTGGCATCGGTTCCTCGCTGGAAGGACATGTGCTGCCAATCGAAGGCGGTATCACGCTGGACTTTACCGAGATGAACAAGGTCCTGTCCATCAATGCTGAAGACTTTACCGTCACGGTGCAGCCGGGCGTCATACGCACCCAATTGAACGATGAAATTCGTCATACCGGCCTGTTCTTTCCGATCGACCCGGGAGCACACGCCTCGATTGGCGGCATGACCAGCACACGCGCTTCGGGCACCAACGCCGTCCGTTATGGCACCATGCGCGAAAACGTCGTCTCCATGAAAGTGGTAACGGCAAAAGGCAAGGTCATTCGCACCAGCAGCCGCGCGCGCAAATCGTCATCAGGCTACGATCTGACCCGTCTGTTTGTGGGCAGTGAAGGTACGCTGGGCATCATTGTGGAAGTCACGGTCCGGGTCTACCCACAGCCGGAAGCCGTCACCGCTGCCATTTGTAATTTTCCTACGCTGGAAAATGCCGTGCAGTCGGTCATCGAGATCATGCAATCCGGTGTTCCCATTGCACGGGTAGAGTTCATGGACACCCGCGCGGTAAAAGCCGTCAACGCCTACAGCAAGCTCACGCTCAAAGAAACACCATTGCTGTTGTTTGAATTTCATGGCAGCGAAACCGGCGTGCGCGAGCAGGCCGAAATCGTCCAGGAAATTGCCCGTGATAATGGCGGTATGGATTTTGAATGGGCTGAGAAACCCGAAGACAGAAAACGCCTGTGGACGGCGCGTCACAACTCCCATTATTCAGGTCTGCAGCTGCGCCCCGGCTCGCGCTCAGTCGCCACCGATGTCTGCGTGCCCATATCACGTCTGGCAGAGTGCGTGAGCGAGACCGCGCAGGAACTCGAAGGCATGCCGTTTCCGTACACCATTGTCGGCCATGTTGGCGACGGCAACTTTCATGTGCAGATGCTGATTGACCCGGACAGCCGCGAAGAATGGGAAATGTCAGAGAACATCAATCGACGACTGGTGTCGCGCGCCATTCGCATGGACGGCACCTGCTCTGGCGAGCACGGCGTGGGCATCCACAAAATGGAGTTTCTCAAGGAGGAACATGGCGAGGATGCGCTGGAGCTCATGCGCCTCATCAAGCACGCTTATGATCCGAACAATATCTTCAACCCGGGTAAACTGGTGTCCTGGAATGCATAACACATTTGAAATACTCAAACGGGGTCCTGTTCTTCCGGTCATGGTCATACAGTCGGTCGAAGAGGGCCTGCAGCTGACGCAGGCATTGCTGGCCGGCGGCATCAACACATTTGAAATTACACTGCGCACGCCCGCGGCACTGGAAGCCGTGCGCGAACTCGTCAGCGCCTTTCCCGAAGCGCTGATTGGTGTAGGCACGGTGCGGGATGCCGCCCAGCTGGATGCGGCGATGCAGGCCGGCGCCCGTTTTGCGGTGTCTCCGGGTCTGCCCACGGCGTTATTGCCCGCCATCAAAGCCAACGACATGCCGTTTCTGCCAGGTGTGGCTTCACCCACCGAAGCCATGAATGCATTTGATAACGGATTCCACGCGCTCAAACTGTTTCCTGCAGAGGCGGTAGGCGGCATTCCCTTGCTCAAATCCCTGCACAGTCCGCTGCCCGACATCGTCTTTTGCCCGACAGGCGGTATCCACGCCGGCAATGCCGCTGCCTATCTGGCTCTGCCCAATGTAGCCTGCGTGGGTGGTTCCTGGATTGCCCCTCCCGACCGGGTACAGGCCGGCGACTGGCAGGCCATCACCGCACTGGCACGTGAGGCGGTATCTGCTCACGGTTGAGCAAGTGCTCGCCAAACGCATGACCACCCGGCAAATTGTCCGGGTGCGTCCTGATTTGCTGCCTCGTCGCCTCTCCTGATTTATCATTAAGCTCATAGAGGGCTTTATAGAGTTTATACAGGGAACGTGGCGGGCTCATTCCGCCACATCAATCAAGTTTTTCAATACAACAACAGGATGAGGCGGCATGGCTAAGATTTCACTTTCAACGCTGACAACATTGGCACGGGATACGCTCGCGGCTGCGGGCGCCAACCCGGACATGGCCCGGGCAACGGCCCAGGCGCTGGTATTTGCCGATGCGCATGGCATTGCAACGCACGGGGTCTCGCGGGTTCCCAGTTACTCATTGCACTTGTCATCAGGTCGGGCAGATGGCGATGCCGTTCCGCAGATTCTTCAGGAAAAGGCATCGGCCCTGCTGGTTGATGCCGGCGCCGGCCTGGCCTTTCCGGCCTGCGAACTGGCTATCAGCAAAGCCATTGAAAAGGCAAAAGACACTGGGATCTGCATTGCCGCCGTCACCAACAGCCACCATTTTGGCATGGCCGCGTATCACCTGGAGCAGGTGGCGCATGCGGGCCTGGTCGGGCTGGCGTTCAGCAACTCACCGGCCGCCATGACGGCCTGGGGAGGCAAACGGCCGCTTTTCGGCACCAATCCCATTGCTGCAGCTTTCCCACGGGAGGATGCAGAGCCGGTCATGATTGACCTCTCCCTGTCACACGTTGCCCGCGGCAAGGTCATTCTTGCCGCACGCGACAACAAACCCATTCCCGATGGCTGGGCACTCGATAGCGAGGGCAGGCCAACCAATGATGCCAAAGCGGCACTGGAAGGCAGTATGCAGCCCGCAGGCGGCGTCAAAGGCTCCATGCTGGCCCTGACTGTCGAACTGCTTTGCGTGGCGCTCACAGGTGCGCGTTTTGGCTATGAAGCCGATCAGTTGTACAACGACAGCGGCAACGAGCCACGACTGGGACAGGTCTTTATCGTGATTGATCCGGCAGCGCTCGCGGGGCAGCAGACTTACGCCAACCGGCTTGAAGATCTGATTGCTGCCATGCTGGAAGACGATGGCGTGCGGCTGCCGGGCGCGCGCCGTCATGATCTGGCCAACACCGCCGAGGAACAGGGCGTAGACGTGCCCGATAGCCTGCTGGCGCAAATGGGATATCAGGTGGAGCAACAGTAATGCTGAAGTTTGCTGCAAACCTCTCGCTGCTTTACACCGAGGTGCCGTTTCTGGATCGATACGGGGAAGCGGCCAAAGACGGCTTTAAAGGCGTGGAATGCCTGTTTCCCTATGACGAAGACGCAGACCAGATTCGCCAGCGCCTGCACGATCATGATCTGCAACAGGTTCTGATCAACTCGCCCCCGGGCATTGTTCAGGCCGGGGAAAAAGGCCTGGCGTGCCTGCCGGGCCGCCAGACCGAGTGTCTGGATGGGGTCAAGAAAGCCATTGATTACGCGCTGATTCTGGGCGTGCCGCGCGTTCACGTCATGGCCGGTATCGTGAAAGACCAGGCGGGCCGTCAGGCAGCAGCCGATCAGTACCTGGATACGATAGCGAAGGCCGCGGATCTGCTGCAGGGCGCCGGTCTGGATCTGATGATCGAACCCATTAATCCAATAGACATGCCGGGTTATTTCCTGTCGAGTCAGGCCCAGGCCCGGGAAGTGGTGGCAAAGCTGAACCTGGCGAACATTCGCATACAGATGGACCTGTATCATTGCCAGCGCGCGGAAGGCGATGTCAGTCGTCATATTCGCGAATCCGTCGGTGCCGGGCTGGTGGGGCATATGCAAATTGCAGGTGCGCCCGACAGGCATGAACCCGATAGCGGTGAGCTCCATTATCCCTACCTGTTTGCCCAGCTTGAGGCACTGGGTTACGATGGCTGGATAGGTTGTGAGTATCATCCGGCGCACGGAACCCGTCAGGGACTGGGCTGGCTGCAGCGCTACCGTGCACGGGCCGATGAGGCCGGGCGTCATGCCGAGGGTCACGTGGCTGCCTGAGACGTCATCGCAAACAGAGGATTGACTGATGCAAGACAAGAAAGATTCAACGCTGATTACCTTGCGCGCCGGTGAGGCAGAACTCGTTGTGGCGCCGCATATCGGCGGAGCCATTGCCGCTTACCATCATCGCATTGGCGACGTCATCTGCCCCTGGCTGCGCCAGGCGCCGCAGGAGGCCATAGACGCCGGACTGGTGTCAGAGATGTCCAGTTTTCCGCTGGTGCCCTGGTTTGGGCGTCTGCGCAATGGAACCTTTGAATTTGAAGGCCAGCGGGTCACGTATCCTTCCGCGAAACCGGAATCGCCGCACAGTATCCATGGCATGGCCCGCAACAAACCCT
>JAFAGQ010000369.1 GCA_023422555.1 Pseudomonadota bacterium | reverse complement strand
TCCGCAGCAGAAATGGCAGCCTGCGTATCCCGCTCATCGGGGCCGAAAATTGCGCTGTTGCCGCGCAACTGATTGACGCGCAGGTTGAGCTTGTCGGTTTCACGACCGATCTGCTTGCAGCTCATGGCCTGCAACTGGTCCTCAGTCAGAGGCGCCGCTACCGGTGGTTTTACGCAGGCAGAGAGCAGCGCGCCAGCGCCAACAAGCATAAATAAGGCTTTTTTCATCTTGCAATATCCAGACAGAGGGTCGGTCGCTGTTGCCCGCCCTGCCCGTAAACAGGACCGGCAACAACGACAAACACGAATAGGGTATCTGGTATTTTATAGATTGGCTGGCGCTGTGTCACATATGGGCCGCCATTGGCGGCAGAAAAAGCATTCGTGTCAAGCCGTCGCTACGGCCCTCTTCCGTTCTCAGACGTTGACTATGGGCACGAAGCCGCCGTAGATCAGGCGCTTGCCATCAAACGGCATAGGATTCACATCCGGTTGCATACTGGGTTCATCCATCATTTTTTTCATGCCTTCATCGCGCGCCTCTTTGGATGGCCAGGTAATCCAGGAAAAGATCACGGTTTCATCCGGCTTGCACTGAACCGCCATATGAAAAGAGGTCAGCTTGCCTTCCGGCACCTCATCGCCCCAGCACTCAACAACAGACAGTGCACCGAGTTTCTTCAGAATAACAGCGGCCTTGGACGCATGTTCGATAAACGCCTCACGATTCGCGGTGGGTACTGCAGCAACAAATCCATCAACATAATTCATGGCACATCTCCTTGGAATGTGTGAGCGGCAGGTACTGCCGTTCATGCAGTCGAGTATGACCGGTATTTGCCAATTGTGATATGGGCGGATACGACAGGCTTAGGGGCAGATTACGACAGACTGCGTTTGACATGTCAATTGCGATATCGGCGTGCTGCATCGGAGAGGTATGTCGGGATGTTGTGTCGGGATGTTGTGTCATTGTGTCATGTCATAAGCATGTCGCATTTCACAGGGACAATGGCATTTTCCCAATTGCTCAGGAGAGACGTCATGCTCGCCATGCGAAAACCCAGGCTTAGCTATGACCCGGTGCAACTGGTCGGCACGATCACGAAAATTGACGCTGACTTGGTTACCGTTGACTGCGACGGCACACTCTGGTCATGTCCGCAGGCCTTGAGCTGCCTGATCGAACCGCAAATTGGCGATGAAGTCATCATTAGTGGTCCGGATCGCACCCGCGTTTATCTGATTGCCGTTATCGCCCGACCCGATGCCGCTGCGATCACGCTGAATGTGAATCGCGACCTGACCATCCGCAGCAGCACGGGCAGCATCTCGATGCAGTCGGCCGCAGGTACCCATATCGGCAGCGACACCAGCGTGGAACTTCGTGCTCCCCGTCTGGAACAGACCCACGATAACGCCTCGCTGACAGTACGACAGATGCAATATGCAGGAGAAACGCTGGAAGCGACTGTTGGCAGAAGCACCTTCTTTTCAAATGTGATCAGTCTGATGTCAGATCGTATCAACTCCGTGGCGCGCCTGTGTTTCAGACATATCAAAGACGTCGATCATGTGCGTGCCCGCTCCATCGATTATGAAGCCGAGACGCTAACTCGCGTGCACGGCGGCTACACAACCCTGACCGCCCAGGATGTGATGAAAATCAATGGTGATCAGATTCATATGAGCTAGATGAGAACAGTCAAACCATTACGCGTCGGCGTGCTTACCCGGCCATATGGATATCTGCAGCAAAGCCGGCTGGGCGTACTTGTTTACACTCTGGTCGACTTCAACGGTACAACACCCAGGCTGGTTCCCGAAGCCGAAATCACAAGTCATCTTTTGCCGCAAATGGATTGTCAGGGCATTCTGGACCTGGTGCTGCCCAAGACACAAGCCGAATTTCTGGTAAGTGGTTCTGCCTACACGACCCATCAGCAGGACAAAACCCAGTGCGCTGTACGCGTACAGGTTGGTGAACTTGAAAAAAACCTCCTGGTATTCGGAGATCGTTACTGGCTGGACAATCGGATCACCGCGCCGCAACCGTTTGATAGCATGCCGGTGACCTGGGCCAATGCATTCGGTGGACAGGGTTTCGAGGAAAATCCCGAGGGCAAGGGAATCGGTCGCGAATGGGTCAACGGCGTCTGGACGACGCGCCTGCCCAATATTGAATCACCCACAGCGCGTATCGGTGCGGTCGGCCATCGGCCCGCCCCGGCAGGTCTGGGTCCTGTCATGATCAACCGACCCAGGCGCTACCAACACGTGGGCAGCTTCAGTGATACCTGGATGAAAACCGATATCACCGGTTTTTTCCCGGACATGGACACCCGGCTTTTCAGCGCCGCCGAGCGGGATCAGCGCTGGAACCAGCGCGACAGCCTGCCGCCCGGCGCTCCTTTTTCTGTCTGGAATATGCATCCCGATCAGGCCTGCTGGAGCGGTCATATTCCCGACTGGGTGCCTCGCTGTTTTATTCGGCAGCGGAATGCGGGCGGGACGGAAGATTTCCTGGAAGTCGGATTGAAAGCGACAACATTATGGCTGCTGCCTGGCATTCGGCATGCCATCATGATGTATCACGGCTCCATCGGCGTGGCCGAAACGTATGCCGAAGATGTCAGCGCCATCATGGCCGCCATGGAATTACCGGGACAACCGCGCGATCCTTCCTATTACGAAGAGATATTCGACTTGCGCAGCGATATGGAAAAAGGCGCGCTCTATGCACTCCGTGACCGTGACCTGGTTCCGCGCTCCATCATGGGTGACTGGCTGGATACCCGATTGCTCAATACCGGCGTTCTGCTGGCCAATGCGGACCGTCGCGAGCAGCGGGAACGGGAAGAGACCCGCAAGAAACTCATAGACACAGGCGTGGATATATCAACTGTGATGCCTGAACTGATGGGGCCGGAGTTTCCCATCAGCGCAGAATATCTGCCTGAGCTGCACGAAAGAATGCTGCAGCAAAAGGACGCGGCAACGCAACAGGCAGAGGAAGAAAAAATCAGAATCAGAAAGCAGCTCGAAGATCGTCCTGATGCGCAGTTCATGGATCCCGAAATGGCTGAGAAGCTGCGTCGCATTGTTGATGGCGAGACGCCCGCCAGTACGCTTGATGATATGAAAGATGCAATGGTAAAACTAGAGACATTGCAGACGCAGATAGAAGAAAAGGCATCCGATAGCGGGCAACGCGAGCTCTCCCGGCAGCAAATGAAAAAAATCAATCTGTACTCGGCGCATCTGCTCCCGCAAGGTATTGCCGTGGGAAAACATATTGCTGAACAGAAGCGCGACATCGTGGTGACGCGATATGGCAGTGGCCAGGATTTGTGCAATCTGGATCTGTCGGGCGCCGATCTGTCCGGCCTTGATCTGCAGGGCGCCGATTTCTCGGGAAGCGATCTGTCAGATGCCAATCTGCGCGGTGCAACGCTGGACCGCTGCACGTTTATAAAAACGCTGCTGGTGCGCTCCGTCATTGAAGACACGTCCTTTCAATCGGCCGTATTCCGCGACAGCAGTCTGGGAGCAACGACCCTGCTACGCGCGAGCCTGGCCGGCGCCCGATTGCAGGCAGTCATTATGCAGAAAACGGTCTTCTCGCGCTGTGATCTGCGCGAAAGTCAGTGGCAGGACGTGGTACAGACAACAGAAGCTGAATTCAGCGCCTGCCGCTTTGAAAAGGCAAATGTCATAAAAACCATCTTTACAGAATGTCGCTTTTTGAATACGAGTTTTGCTCAGGCTCAGTTCTCCCAGGTCGCGTTCCAGGTCAACACACTTGAAAACGTTACCTTTGAGCGGGCATCGCTGATCAGTATCACATTTGTGGCAAGCAGCCTGCAAAACATCAGTTTTATCGGCGCGCATATGGAAGGTGCATCGTTCACTTACAAGGTGCAAATCAATACCTGCAGTTTCAGGAGCGCGAACATGAAAAACAGTTCGTTCAATCGCTCGACACTGAACCAGGTTGATTTTTCAACCGCAAGCATTCGGCATTGTGATTTCAGCGAAGCCTCACTGCAGGCGGCAAATTTCAACGCCTGCAATGCCACTGGCTCCATATTCAGAAGATGCGATCTGCGGCTGGCTTCGTTCAGCTCGGCAGACCTCACAGGCAGCAATTTTCAACAGGCGGATATGCGTGGCACCGACATGCGCAGGGCCAACCTTTGCACGGCAGACATATCGGAAACCTGGCTAGATGACCGTTCACATACGCAAGGTGCTTTCCTGAAATACGCCAAGCTCTATCCGCTACGCAAGCAGACTTCCCGTTTCTGGGAGCAGCAGGCATGATGGATCGCACGCAGCTCGAGCAATTGCTGTCACGCTGTGAACCCATATCAGACACGGATTGTCGCGGCCTGAATCTGGACGGACTGGATCTGAGCGGACAGATATTCAACAAAGTGGATTTCTCGGGCGCATCGCTGCGAAACGCGGTACTGACTGAAACTCTGTTTTCTGAATGTGTTTTTGATGATGCCGATCTGAGCCATGCGCAGTTCAACAAGGGAATGATGACACAATCGAGCGTGCGCCGGGCGTTGCTGGAACATTGCCGCTTTGTTGAACATGCTTTGGTGCAGTGCTGTCTGACAGAGTCTTCGTGGCACAATGCGACACTGGACTCATGTTCATTTTCGGCAAGCGATTTTTCCGGTGCACGGATGGCGCTGGAAGCCGCAACAAAAACAACGTTTCACGAAACGCGCCTGGAGGCGACGGACTTTTCTGACAGCTATCTGGAACTGGTTATATTCTTTCAGAACAACCTGACGCGCACTCACTTTAACGGGGTTTATTTCGATCGTGTTGTCATGACCGAATGTGATCTGACCGGAATGACATTTGCGAATCAGACGTTCCATCAGTGCCCTTTTACTCGCGCCAACCTGACGGATACCGTATTTATGGAATGCGAGATGCCCATGTGCAATTTTCAGAACGCTCGGCTGAACCGTGCGACATTCGAGAAGACAGATTGCAGCAACATGCTGCTGATGGATGCCGATCTGCGTGATGCAACATTTGTAGAATGCATAATGCCGCAATCGATCTGGATGAATGCGCTGGCTGTCGGTATTGCGGTGGCGGGAACAGATCTGACAGAATCGATTTTCCATTATGCCAACTGTGAATCTGGCAGTTTTGCCGATGCCGATCTGAGCCGTTGTGATTTTTCATGGTCCAATTTGCGTCAGACCCGATTTCAGGCAGTGCGCCTGAATGACACGGTTTTCCACGAAGCGCTGCTATCTGACGCAAGCCTGCTGCGCACAACGGGCGCCATCGCAAGTCAGCCTTATCTAGAGGAAGCCAGGGCGTGGCGCCTGTCCATAGGCGCTGCTGTACGATAAAGCTGTAGAGCAATAGCAGATTTGTGTACAGTCTTATCTTTGCAGAGACGTTTGCGGGCAACTTTATGCAGTGTTTGCGGTCTACTTTATGTAGACGCGCTCGGCGTTGCACTGAATGAGCCGGCGTTTGCGTGGCGGATCTTATCTAATAGTGGCAAATGAAATCACCCCGGTCGAACGACACCCGCCAAAGCGACTCAGGCAAATACAAAGGTACGGTTTGGTGAAGGTACGGCATTGAGAGACGCAATGCCGTTGATGATATTGCTCAGACCGATAGATGTCCATCGACAAACGGGCAACGCACCCGAAAAAACCCGAAAACTTACGTTAATGAATTTGGTCGAAAAGCATTTGACCACCGGCACCAGCACGCCCAGAACGCCGCTTTCATTGGCCCATGTAATCATAGTGGGCATCGGGCAACACTCCAGATCCAGGCCTGGCGTGAATACACGCGATAGCGGGTTCGGAATCATCGTAACTTTAGGTCCAAAATTCGGACGTGGCCCGAGGATCATCACATCGACAATGGTTGCGCAGGAACCGACACGACCCTGAAGTATCATGATTATTCCTTTACAGAAGTCCAAGAAAGCCAAAAATATGCGTGCCCAGCCCTTTCAGTTTGGTATCAAGTCCGCCTGTATCGATGAGGGCACCGTCGGCTTTGAAGGATCCCGCGCTCAGGTCGACTTTGAGCACCTGAATGGAAACCTTGGCGGCTGCAAGGCTGACATTTAACGCATCGGCTGAAAACGCATAGCCGCGGAACGCTCCCACATATCCGGCCAATGTCGCAGACGCACCATAGATAAATGCACGAGTCGTGCCGGTGTATCGATCATGTCCGCTTACATTGGTTTCTCTGCCAGCCTGATACGTATTCTTGGCATGCGCGGTGATGATGCGTTCTTCCTGCGCGGTCGCCTTGATTTTGTAGTTGGCGCAGAGAATTTCATAATCCTGTCCCGAAGCGTCGTAATAAACCTTTCCACCGTGCTTGGATGTATAGGTATCACTGTAGGTATGATTGGTTGTGCCGGTCACTTCGACCGTCTCGGTCTCTGTCACCGTCCGTTTCAGCGTGCCGGTGTAAGTGAGCTCGGAGGGTCCGGTAACCGTATGCTCCAGGCTGGTATTGTATTTCTGAATCTCGGCGCCATCTGTGGTGAGCGTCTGCTTGCCCGTGACGTGATAGTCTTCATCGCCGTTGATGTAGACAGTATTGTTGCCACCTTCTACGCGGAACGTATTGTCACCGCTAAGAATTTTCGTGACCGCACCGCCTTCGATATTGTCCGCCAGGCCTGAGGCCGTAATCTCTCGATTGACACCCGCGTCAAAGGTCTCCTTTTCGTGTCCGATCACATGTGTGGTTCGCGTACCCACCACATCCCGGGTCTCGGTCGCGCCAACTGTGGTTTTCAGGTTGGCACCGATATTCACGGTCATATCGTTCACGACAGTCAGGAGCATGTCCAGCTGGGCGCGCATGTCAACAAGTTCCTGACCCAGCTTGTCCTCGAAAATCATCTGATTGCGCATGCTTGGGTCGCCAAACACCGACTGACTGCGAAACCCGCTTTGCGTGGCATTGGCTGGGAGCGTCACAGGTGGCATGTTGCGTGCATTGTAGACACGTCCCAGAATTACCGGTCTGTCGGGATTACCACCGATAAAATCCACCACAACTTCATC
The DNA here is from genome assembly GCA_023422555.1 of Pseudomonadota bacterium. Lineage (GTDB taxonomy): Bacteria > Pseudomonadota > Gammaproteobacteria > Burkholderiales > Burkholderiaceae_B > Advenella. Next base: position 5,932 of record JAFAGQ010000369.1, on the reverse strand, counting down.
GTTGATTCGCGGTAATTGCAGACCGCCGAAACCACCGCCCGCCCACGGGCTGGAGACGCGGATCCAGCAGGAACTGTTCTCATCGCCACTGGCCTGACGATCCCAGTGAAACATCACCTTGATTCGTCCGTATTGATCCGTCCACAGCTCTTCGCCGGCAGGCCCGACAACCCTTGCTGTCTGTGGACCGCTGGTTTTTGGCTGAGGCGTTTTACGCGGGGCACGAAACTGAATATCAGTCGGTAGTGCGCGAAAGGCCACCTCGAAGTGATCCTCCTGCTGCGTGCCCGTTGAATACCCGGCAACGCGCATGTTGTAGCTTGCTGAAACGCAAAGATATTCCCTGTTTTCTGCCCGGCGCGGATGATTGCGCAGTCTGAACGTTCTTCCGGGTTCCACCGCACGCACATTGCAGATGCCATAGACCTGCTCTTTTGCGCCCTGTATCTCCTGCAGTCGGATGCGCGCGTACTTTTCCCCGTGCTCTGCTTCCTGATATCCGCCCTGCCATTCGTAGATTTCAAGCTTGTCGGAATTGACTGCCTGCGCATTTCTGCTGGTCGAGTCCAGCCGAGCACCAGGCTTGCGAAAATCATAATCGGCGGTCGCATAGCCGCCCGGTGTCATATGCGCCTGCACATGCCAGTCCGATACGAACTCTTCATGCGCCAGCAGATGCATCTGGCCGTCGTAAAAAGTATACGTTTCGCTGCCTGATACGGGTTCGTGCGTGGAGTTATCATCCGTCAGCACCAGCGTGTGCTGCCCGTTCTCATGACGGAACCAGTAGTAAATACCTTCATGCTCCATCAGTCGAGAGACAAAGTCAAAATCAGATTCCTGATATTGCACGCAGTATTCCCAGTTGCGAAAGGATTCTGTGAGCTTGTATTCGACGGGGAAGCGATAGCGGCCAAGCACTTCGCGGAGAATATCAACAACGGATTTGTTCTGAAATATCCGGTTGTCTGTCGACTGCGTGAGATACCACAGCGCGGGTCTGACCGTCGCGCGATACGCATAGTATTCGGAATTGAGCATTTCACGACCGACCAGCTCAAAGCCGACAATCTCACCGTTGAGATAATGCGGCGATCCCGATGCCGTTTCAATCTGCAGCGTCAGTGGTTTGCCCAGGAGGCTTCGCACATCCAGCATATAGGTCTTTGCCACGAGTTCGACGGTAAACTCAAAAAGCGTGGACAACCCTGCCTGCCCCTTCATGCTCAGAAAATGAAGCACATCGGACATGGGTGTGATTGCAATAACGGGGCGCTGCTGTAACTGGGGCATATCCATTTTTATCTCTCGCGTGAAACGCTTTGGAATGCGCCCATCATAGGCGTTCAATGTGTCACCTTAATGACCTGTCTGAATACTGTGGCATGCGATATTATTATTGTCATATTCATGAAGTAATATGAAGACATGACTGATCAAGCCATATCTCCATTCCGGTACGCGTACTCTTTCGCTACAGCAGATGAGGAGCGATAATGAAAAATCGTAAAACTGCAACGCAACTTGGCTGGTATCTCTTCTGTCTGTCGTGGATTCCCTTCATCGGCATATTCTCTTATATTTTCTATCCGATAGAGGAATGGCTGCCACCGATATCCATTGCCTGCCTGATCATTTCCCTGAGTATGATGCTGTCGGGCACATTCCTCCTGTTGATGACATCTGTCTATTCAGCCTCGGCCAATAAGCGAGTTCGGGCACGGGGCGAGAAAGGCAAAGCCACGATTCTCTCCATCGAAGATTCGGGCGAGCGCTTCAATAATCAATTTATTCTTAATATCGGCCTGCAGGTGGCGCCCAAATTCGGCCCTGCCTTTGAGACCGTCGCCCGTCAGGTAGTGCCGATTTACCATATGGCCCGGGTTCAGAAAGGACAATTGGTGGACGTGAATTATTTAGCTGATACCAAGGAAGCGGTCATCGCGTTCGATTGAATGAACGGTATCGTGGAGAGCAGGCAGGTTTGCTCGTGCTCGATCGGGAGTCGGCAGACAATGATGGCGTCCAGGACGGGTGAAGGATAGAAGAAAGAGGAAGAAAAAGGAAGGAAAAAAAGACCTTCAGCACCAGATCAGGCTTTGCTTGCTGCGTTTCGTAAAAAAGACTGTCCCGGTGTAAAGGTCTGGAAGAATATTACGCTGCCCTCAAATTATCGACATTGATCTGAGTAAATTTTTCTTCATTCTCCTGCGAATTCCTCTAACCGGCGATGCCTTCCCAGGCTTTGCGAATGACACTGGCACTTTCAGCCAGTGCTTCTTCTTCGCGTTCCGATAGCGCCGGCATATAGGTTTCCAGTACGCCCTCTTTGCCCAGTAACGAAGGCAGTGACAAGGTTGTTCCGTATTTCTCAATATGCGAGCCGATAGGAACGACCAGGCGCTCATTGTGCAATATCGACTTTGTGATATGCGCGGTCACCATGCCTATGCCCAGCTGACTCGCTCCTGTTCCCTCAATGATGCTGATATTGGCAAATCTGACTTCTTCTTCTATTTTTTTCTGGAATTCCGCACAATCCTTTTCATTCACATCCAGGACTTGCGCCAGCGGCACGCCGCCAATGCGTACGCCTGACCATACAAAAACCTGTGACGTGCCATGCTCACCCAGCACCATGGCCTCTACCGACTGCGGATTCACCCCCGCGTTGCGCGCGATATGAAAGCGCATACGCTGAGAGTCCAGCAATGTTCCCGAACTGATTACATGGGCGCCATTACTATATTCGCGAGCCACCTCAGCCAGCGGATCCGGCGGGTCGGTCACGACCAGAATAATCGCCTGCGGTGCTGCGGCATTGATTTTTGGAATGATGTCCTGATAGATTTTCGCGTTTTCATCCAGCAGGCGCAGGCGGCCGGCTTCGTCGTTTCTGTCAGTTGCACCACCCGTCTTTTCATTGACCCCCACCGTGACGATGACGACATGGCACCAGTCAAGATCTTCATACTGGCCTGCCCGCACATGGACGGCAGGCAGCAAAGTCGTACCGTATTGAATGTCCGCCACCATGCCTTCAGCACGTTTGTGATTTCTGTTGACCAGAACGATTTCGCGCGCGCCACCCGCGTAAACCAGTGACATCAGACATGCCCGTCCTACTGCTCCTGCGCCAATCAAGCCAATTTTCATTATGCGACTCCCTGAAATTTGTTGTTCAAGACTTTCAATCAGTTTATCCCAGCAGCATATTACGTTTGTACTCATTTGTGTTAAAACACAAATGACATCCGGTTGAGATGATTGGAAAGTGCTGCGTCGAAGGCAAAAGGCTGACGAATCATCGCCTCAGACCGTACCAGGATGGCAGAAGAAGGATAAAAGTCCAAAGAATGTGGAGACAGAAAAGAACGATGAAAATGTGCGAGTGCAGCTCGGTATCCCTGTGTCCGGGCATAGAAAGGCGACAAAGATCGTGATGGACATCAACTATTTCCAGAGTTTTATCACAGTTGTAGAGGCGGGTTCTTACGCAGAAGCTGGGCGCCGTCTGGATCTCACCTCGGCTGCGGTAGCGGCCCGCATCAAGGCGCTGGAGGACGATCTGGGTATAGAACTGGTGAAACGCTCAGGCCGTTCAGTCAAGCCGACCGATAGCGGAATGCGTATTCTAGAGAACACCCGCTCTGTGCTTCGCCAGGTCCGGGACATCCGCGCGATCGCGTCGGATCCGCACAATCGCGGTGAGTTTCGTCTTGGCTGTTTTACTTCAGCACTGACCAATGTGCTGCCGCCGATATTGAAACGCATCTATAGCAAACACCCGGAAGCATCCATATATGTGACGCCTGACGCCTCCATCGAATTGTGCCGCAAGGTGGCTGCGGGCGAGTTGGATGCAGCCATTGTGGTCGAGCCACAGTTTGCCGTGGCCAAGCATTGCATCTGGCGCAAATTCATGCAGGAACCGCTGCTCGTGATTGCGCCGGCGCATATGAAAGGTCGGGATGCCCACGAAGTGCTGACCAGCGAACCCTTTCTGCGTTACGACCGCAGCGTCTATGGCGGGCAACTGGCGGACCGCTATCTGCGCGATCATGCCCTTCATCCCAGGCAGCGCCTGGAAATAAACAGCCTGTCTTCGATCGCTGTGCTCGTACATGAAGGACTGGGTGTTTCACTGCTGCCAGACTGGTCAGACATGTGGCAGTCGCTGGATATCGTGCAGATACCCTTGCCGGACAGAGCGCCGGTCCGACGCAATGGCCTGATCTGGAATCAGCATGGCCATCACGCGGAACTGGCATCGTGCATTTATGAAGAGGCCAAAGCGGTATTTGGTCGGAGTATCTGAGTCAGGACTTTAGCATTTGCTTTTGGCCAAAGTCTCTGAGCCAGAATTTCTTCTCTTCACATTTTGCACTTCACTTTTGACCGGACCAGCCTAGTCAGGATTTCGGCACTGCGCCGCTGGTTTTGGGCGAGCGCAGAAAATCAAAATCCACTCCCTTATCGGCCTGCGTCACCGTATCGAGAAACAGTTTCTTGTAGCCTCGCTCGGCAGTTGGCACGACAACAGGCGCGGCATCCCGGCGCTGTGCCAGCTCCTCGTCGGAAACGAGCAGACTGATCTCGCGGCGGCTGACGCTGAGTCGAATTCTGTCACCATTCTTCACATACGCCAGCGGCCCGCCAATCGCCGATTCCGGTGTGACATGCAACACGATCGTCCCAAACGCTGTTCCGCTCATGCGTCCGTCAGAGATTCGGACCATATCCTTGACCCCTTGCACGGCCAGCTTTCTGGGAATCGGAATATAGCCGGCCTCTGGCATGCCCGGTGCACCCTTGGGACCGATATTTTTCAGAACCAGAACGTCATCAGCGGTCACATCCAGATCGTCCGAATCAATACGCTGAGCCAGATCTGCCGCATCTTCAAACACAACAGCTCGTCCTTCATGTTCCATCAGATCTGCATTGGCTGACGACTGTTTGATAATTGCGCCGCCAGGGGCGAGATTACCCTTCACAACTGCAATACCGCCTTGCGGATAGATCGGATCAGCAGCGGATTTGACAACGCTCTGGGCAAAACCCGGACCGGAGCGTTCGATTTCTTCGCCCATCGTCCTTCCCGTCACCGTCAGCGCATCCAGCTTGAGCAAAGGTTTCAGCTCCCTGAGCAATGTCGCCATACCGCCGGCCTTATGGAAATCCTCCATATAGTGTTGTCCGGAAGGCTTCAAATCCAGTAGTACCGGCGTGTCGCGACCCATTCTGTCCAGAGCCTGAAGATCAATGTCCAGCCCTACTCGTCCTGCAATGGCCGCCAGATGCACAATACCGTTGGTAGACCCGCCAATGGCAAGCAGAACACGCATGGCATTTTCAAATGCGTCGGGCGTCAGAATCTTATCAATCGTGAGTTTATCTTTTGCAATCTGCACGGCCTGCGCGCCGGTCAGCTCGGCGATACGCATACGGTCAGCCGTGACTGCCGGTGGCGTTGCACCACCGGGGATGCTCATCCCCAAGGCCTCTGCAATACAGGCCATGGTACTGGCCGTACCCATGACCGAACAGGTTCCCACGCTGGCAACCAGCTGGTTATTCACATCTGAAATTTCCTGATCATCAATTTCTTCTGCGCGATATTTGCCCCAATAACGCCGGCAATCGGTACAGGCGCCGACCCTTTCGGAACGATGCGAACCAGTCAGCATTGCGCCCGTCACCAGTTGAATGGCAGGAATACCTGCAGATGCCGCACCCATCAGCTGTGCCGGTACAGTCTTGTCACAGCCCCCGATCAGCACGATGGCATCCATCGGCTGGGCGCGAATCATTTCTTCCGTATCCATGGACATCAGATTGCGCAGATACATGCTGGTTGGAAACGCAAAGCTCTCGTGAATGGAAATCGTGGGGAAGTCCAGTGGCAGGCCGCCGGCCAGCATGATGCCCC
>JAFAGQ010000357.1 GCA_023422555.1 Pseudomonadota bacterium | reverse complement strand
CCATGGACGACAAGCAATCCAAAGCCGCCAGCGCCGATCGCGCCAAGGCGCTCAGTGCAGCACTTTCTCAAATTGAAAAACAGTTCGGCAAAGGCTCTGTTATGCGCTACGGCGATAACGAAGTGGAACACGACATACAGGTCGTGTCCACCGGCTCGCTCGGACTGGACATCGCTCTGGGGGTTGGTGGTTTGCCGCGCGGCCGGGTTATTGAAATTTACGGTCCGGAATCTTCCGGTAAAACCACGCTCACGCTACAGGTCATTGCAGAAATGCAAAAAATCGGCGGAACGTGTGCGTTTATCGATGCCGAACATGCGCTCGATGTGCAGTATGCCTCACGCTTAGGGGTCAATCTGTCAGATCTGCTTATTTCGCAACCCGATACCGGCGAACAGGCATTGGAAATTACCGATGCGCTGGTGCGCTCCGGTTCCGTCGACCTGATTGTTATCGACTCGGTGGCGGCGCTGGTGCCACGTGCAGAAATTGAAGGTGATATGGGCGACAGTCTGCCTGGCCTGCAGGCTCGCCTTATGAGTCAGGCACTGCGTAAGCTCACCGCCTCTATCAAGCGTACCAACTGCATGGTGATCTTCATTAACCAGATTCGCATGAAAATTGGAGTCATGTTCGGCAGTCCGGAAACAACCACAGGTGGAAATGCGCTCAAGTTTTACGCATCTGTCCGTTTGGATATCCGTCGTACCGGCTCCATCAAGAAAGGCGATGAAGTCATTGGTAACGAAACCCGTGTCAAAGTCGTCAAGAACAAAGTGTCGCCACCGTTCAAGCAGGCCGAATTCGACATCATGTACGGCAGCGGTATTTCTCGCGAAGGGGAAATCATTGATCTCGGCGTTCAGGCTGGTGTTGTGGACAAGGCTGGCGCCTGGTTCAGCTACAGTGGCACCCGAATTGGTCAGGGTAAAGACAATGTCCGTGAGTATCTGAAAGAACATCGGGACATGGCCGTAGAAATTGAAAATCGTGTGCGCGAAAATATGGGCATCATTGCACGCGCTCAGGAGTTTACGGCAGACCCTGAAGATGCGGCCCAGGCTGCGGAAGCCGATGAGTGATCGCCTATTGATCGCAGTGGATGATCGCTGCGACGGGTCGCTGTAGATGATCACCTTTATGATCACCTTTAGCTTCCCACCTTTAGCTTCATGATTCATCCATGATTGGTCTGCGAGTCATCCATGAGTGATTTCGTCCAGGGGCAGGGCAGACGCGGCCAGGGCCGTAGTCTGCTGTCCCGTGGTATTGCTTATTTGTCCAGGCGCGAGTATTCAGAATATGAACTCCGAAAGAAGCTCGCGCCTTACGCAGAAAGTCCTCAGGAACTGGACACGGTGATGGAGCGGCTGAAGAAAGAAAACTGGCAGTCTGACAGTCGTTTTCTTCAGGCGACCACCAATGTCGCGTCCAGCAAATGGGGTACCATGCGCATCGCGGCAAAATTGCGTCAGCATCAACTGCCCGATGATCAGATCCAGGAATCGGTCAGTCATCTGCAGGAAACGGAACTTGAGCGGGCAAGGGCGGTCTGGGAGAAAAAATTCAAAGGCCAGGTCTACAGCACGCCCCAGGAATATGCCAAGCAGGCAAGATTCCTGATCAGTCGTGGCTTTTCTTCCGATGTCGTCAACAAAATTGTCCGTTCCCCAACGGAAGAGTAAAGCGCCCCTTATTCCGAAACAGGGGCGTCTCCTATTCTCCGCGACTCACAGCTTAGGACGTCGATACCCGCCTGGCACACCCTCTGGAGAAAGAACGAACTGCCATAGCTGGTTGGCCCGAGCCCGGAACGAGCCGGCGCAAATCAGCAGGTAGTAACGCCACATCCGGTAGAAACGGTCGGAATATTGCGCTGCATGTTTTTCCCAATGCTTTTCGAAATTCGCATGCCACGCCATCAGCGTCTTATCGTAATCTGCGCCGAAATTATGTAGATCTTCTATCAGGAACAAGCCTTCGGTTGCGTCCGCGACCTGCCCAATGACGGGGATCTCACCATTAGGGAAAATATATTTATGGATCCACGGATCAGGATCGTGATCGCGATAAACGCCGCCAATGGAATGCATTAAAAACAGCCCGTCGTCCTTCAGATTGCGGCGTGCGGCTTCAAAATAAGTGCGATAGTTTTTTCTGCCGACGTGCTCAAACATGCCCAGGCTGACAATTCGGTCATACTTGCCCTGTAAATCGCGATAATCCTGCAGTACGAATTTTACGGGCAGACCTTCGCACATTTTTTGTCCGTACTCGGCCTGTTCCTTGGAGATGGTAATGCCGGTGCATTCAACACCGTAGCGTTCTGCGGCAAAGCGCATGAAGCTGCCCCAGCCGCAACCAATATCCAGTACCGTCATTCCGGGCTTCAGCCCCAGTTTCTGGCATACCAGGTCCAGTTTTGCTTCCTGGGCTTCGTCCAGCGTCGTTGCCTGATCCCAATAGCCGCAGGTGTAAGTCATGCGGGCATCAAGCATGTCACGGAAAAACTCGTTGCCCAGGTCATAGTGCTTTTCACCCACTTCCCACGCCTTGCTGCGGGTCTGGTTATTCACAAACTTCGCACGCAGAACATGAAATAAGGTTGATGCTGTTTTTACTTTTTCATCGATACGATGGCGTAGCAGGCGGGAAATCAGTTCGTCGATCTGATCGCATTCCCATTGCCCGTCCATGTAGCTTTCGCCAAGTCCAAGGCTCCCCTGTGCCAGTATGCGGTCTGCGGCTTTGTCGTCTATGAGACGAATGTCCCAGGGCGCATTTCCGTTAATTGTTATTCCCGCCAATGCAGCAAGTTTTCCAAGGTGCTCCACGGACGCTGACTGTTGACTACCCACTGCCATTTTCCTGCTCCTGTCATCTACTGAAACTCACAGAAATAAACGCAACGCGCTACAACATAGAAAAAATTGATGTTCTTGCGCATAGCAATATTTTTTCCCTAAGGGGAATATATATCTTGGGCGCATTGCTTTGCAAGCCAAAATCGACGCGGGTATTAAATTTACAACTGTCATATTGTGATCAAGCCATACGAATTCCCGCCAAATGTTTGAACGAAATTTCCTTTGCCAGATCAATGAACGCCTGAACGTAGGGCGTTTGCCTGTCTTCGGCCCTGATGGCAGCGTACAGAGTGCGCCAGATTCCAGGCGCTTCCCCAAGATGAACAATTCGCAACCAATCCTGCGCCTGGTATTCGGTGAGCGCCCAGTTGGGTAGTGCTGCAACACCGCGATTACTATTGACCAGCTGAATAATCATGGGCGTCAGTTCCGACTTGCGTATGGAAGCAGGCTCAACACCGGCAGGGTCAAGAAAGGCGGTAAAAATATCCAGTCTTTGTTCCTCCACCGGGTAGGTAATCAATACCTGGTTTGCCATGTCTGCCGGCTTGATGAATCGTTTGCGCGCCAGTGGATTATCTGATGCAACAGCAAGTACCAGTTCGTATTTGAAAAGGGGGACGTATTCCACAGATTCATCAGCAACCGGGTCGGAAGTGATGACCAGGTCCAGGTCTCCGCGCATCAGTGCGGGAATGGGGGCGAACGAAAACGCCGCGGACAGATCCAGTGAGATGTCCTGCCACTGCAGCCGGAACGCATCCAGAGTGGGCATCAGCCATTGAAAACAGGAATGGCATTCGATTGCCAGATACAGTCTGCCCGTACTGCCTGAAGCCAGTTTCTGCATTTCCCGCTCGGCGCTGCGGATTCGCGGCAGGATATCGTCGGCCAGTGTCAGCAGTCGCAACGCGGCGGTCGTAAATCGTGCCGGACGGGTGCGGCGATTGAGCAGGTTCAGATTGAGCCTGCTTTCCAGTTCGCGAATCTGATGTGACAGCGCAGATTGCGTGACAGACAGTCGTTCGGCTGCGTCCTGCAGATTGCCGGCCTGGCGTATGGCCACTAGTGTCTCAAGATGTTTAACTTCAATCATGTCAGTGTCAGTGGCTAATAGGTAATGATTGCGTACCCCCGTTAATGCTCCGTAATGCATGGAATCAGAACGCAGGCGGGTACAACACTTATGTGTTGGAAGACATTCCTTCGCAGAAGGCAACAAGGCTGGCTGCAAAAGAGTCTGGCTGCAACAAAGGCAGGGTGCTTATACCTATATTATGCGGCTAAATAAGCCGACATATCATGAAGATGGATGCTTTCATGAATAAATCTAATATTAACAAGATGAATTTATTGCGCAAGCAAGCAGGGGTCAAGGCACAATCTGTTTACTTCAATTAAACCTGCGGTAATCGCCGGCATGTCGTCTTTCCGCATTACCCGGCGTGCATTAATGAGTTAACAGAGAGCAATATGGCACTAACACATAATCTTGGATTTCCCCGTATCGGCGTCAAACGAGAACTGAAGAAGGCGCTGGAAGCTTACTGGGCAGCACAGTCAGATCGCGCAGAACTGGACGCCACCGCAAAATCACTGCGTCAACGTCACTGGGCCGTTCAGCATGATGCGGGCAATGCCTTTGTCACGGTGGGCGATTTTGCCTGGTACGACCACATTCTGGAATGGACCACAACACTTGGTGTTGTTCCTGCACGTTTCAACCAGCCTGAAGGCGAACCGGTGGAACTGGATACGCTGTTCAGAATGGCTCGCGGCCGTGCACCTACCGGAGAACCGGCAGCCGCTTGTGAGATGACCAAATGGTTTGACACCAATTACCATTACATCGTTCCGGAACTGGAAGCTGACCAGGATTTTTATCTGGCCAGAACCAGTCTCTTTGATCAGATCGAAGAAGCGCAGGCGCTGGGATACAAGGTCAAACCTGTGATTCCTGGAATTCTGACTTACCTGTGGCTGAGCAAAGGTCCGGCGTTCTCCAGCGCAGACGACGAAGCCAAATTGGCTCTGATTCCAAAGCTGGTTGCGATCTATCGAGAGGTGCTGGCCCGCTTCGCAAAACTGGGCGTCCAGTGGGTTCAGGTTGACGAGGCTGCGCTGGTACTGGATCTGCCTTCTGCATGGCAACAGGCGTATAAGCAGGCTTACGCAGAACTCTCGAAAGAGCCCGTGAAAATTCTGCTGGCAACCTATTTTGGCGATGTGGCAGACAATACTGAACTGCTGGTCGGTCTGCCTGTTGCAGGTGTGCATTTTGATCTTGTACGTGGCAAAGCGCAGCTTGCTCGTGTTCTGCCTTCATGGCCTGCTGATCGCGTCCTGTCTGCCGGTGTAATCAGCGGCCGGGACGTGTGGCGTACTGACCTGGATCAGGCTGCCAGCTTGCTGGAAGAGGCTCGCAAGAAGCTGGGCGAGAATTTGTGGATTGCACCGGCATCGTCTCTGCTGCATGTACCTGTTGATCTGAGCGAAGAGACACAGCTGGATGAAGAGGTCAAAAGCTGGCTGTCATTCGCGGTACAGAAACTCGATGAACTGCGCCTGCTTGCTGCCGTTCTCAATGGTTCGGCCACAGAAGCAGACAAAGCAGCGCTGGAGAAACAGCGTGCCGCACTGGCAGAGCGCAAGGTGTCTCGTCGCATTCACAATCCTGCCGTGACTTCAAGGGTACAGGAAGCCGCCAGCATTTCCCGTCAGCGTACGCCTTTCGCCGAGCGTATCGTCAAACAGCGCGAAGCACTTGGACTGCCCGATTTTCCCACCACAACTATCGGTTCCTTCCCGCAGACGCCCGAAATCCGCAAGCTGCGCCGCGACTGGAAGGCCGGCGCCATTTCCGACAGCAAATACGAAGAAGCCATCCGCGATGAAATCCGCGAAGTCGTCAAATTCCAGGAAGAGGCCGGTCTCGACGTTCTGGTTCATGGCGAACCCGAGCGTAACGACATGGTGGAATATTTTGGTGAGTTGCTGGCTGGTTTCGCCTTTACGCAAAATGGCTGGGTACAGAGTTATGGCTCACGCTGCGTCAAACCGCCAATCATCTATGGTGACGTTGCACGCCTGATTCCAATGACAGTCGAGTGGACTGCCTTTGCGCAGTCCCTGACAGACAAGCCAATGAAGGGAATGCTGACCGGACCGGTCACTGTCCTGCAATGGTCGTTCGTGCGCGATGACCAGCCACGTCAGGCAACCTGCCTGCAACTGGCACTGGCCTTGCGTGACGAAGTGGTGGATCTGGAAAAAGCCGGCATCCGTGTGATTCAGATTGACGAACCGGCATTCCGTGAAGGACTTCCTCTGCGTCGTGCAGACTGGCAGACCTATCTGGACTGGGCAGTGGATTGCTTCCGCGTCAGCACCTCCGGGGTTGAAGACACCACGCAGATCCACACCCATATGTGCTATTCCGAGTTCAATGACATTATTGAGTCCATCGCTGCCATGGATGCGGACGTGATCACCATTGAAACTTCCCGCTCGAACATGGAGCTGCTGGAAGCCTTTGAACGCTTCAACTATCCAAACGATATCGGACCAGGCGTTTACGACATCCACTCGCCCAATGTGCCTGATCGCGAATGGATGATTCAGCTGATGAAAAAAGCAGCCAGCAGGCTCGATCCCAAGCAGCTGTGGGTTAATCCGGACTGCGGCCTGAAGACCCGCCAGTGGCCTGAAACCCGCAGCGCACTGGTTGAAATGGTGCAGGCTGCGAACGCATTGCGCGCTGCTTTCTGATCGATTACGTTTACCAACCTTTGCCACAGGTGCCCCGGTTTCCGGAGCCCTGTGGTTTTTTTTGTCTGAAAGAGGGAAGTCTTCAAATTGCGGGCTTGTCCGGCCGTTTTTTGCCATGCAGCAAATTTCACGGATTATCAGATTTCTGCGGCGAGGGCCGGGGCGAGTACGCTATACTTTATTGGTTTACCGATCAATTCAATCAGCCAATCATTCGGACATGTCCCTGGGTTCCTCGGCTCGCAAGCCTATACACACCCGCAGCATTACCATGAATTCCTTTCTTCGGGAGGATGGCCTGTGGGAGCTGGAAGCGAATCTGGTCGACGTCAAGGCATATGATTTTCCGACAAAGCGCAGCGGTATACATCGGGCAGGGGATCCTGTTCACGATATGACCATTGTTCTGCTTGTCACCCGGGACGGCGCCATCACTGATGTCCAGGCCCGGTATGCGGCGGCGCCCTATGGGCCGGCCTGTATGGCGATTGAAGAGGCCTACCGCGGTCTGATCGGCTTGCATCTGCTGCGG
>JAFAGQ010000305.1 GCA_023422555.1 Pseudomonadota bacterium | reverse complement strand
ATGCGCCATGGATTGTGGTCAAGTCCAACTGCAAGAAGCGCGCCCGCCTGAATGCCATGCGTTATGTATTGCAGCAGTTCAATTACACCAATAAAGACGCGGCAAATATTGGCAAGATTGATCCGCTCATTGTGGGTCGTTCCAATGTTGTCTACGAACAGGGCGAACATGCTCTGCGCAGCAACAGTGGCAATGGGCAGGACCGATAAATTTGGTCGAGCATGGGCTATTAACGGTGAGCCATTAAGTTCGGCTCATTAACGTTGGGGCGTAACCGTGGGGCGATTAACAACGGCCCATTAAACTCGCCCCATTAACTTCGCCCCATTAACCGCGGGCAATCAGCTCGCGGGCCCGGCCCAGAATCAAATCAAGCTGCGCCTGCAGTGCCTGTCTTTGTTTTGCATCCAGGTCCTGCAGCAGATAATCATTGCGCGCCGTCATCAGCGGCGCCACCTTGCGATAGGCCGATTGGCCAGCCGCCGTCACAATCAATACCTGCTGCCGTTTGTCCTGCGCATCTGCCTTGCGTGTGAGCAGACCATTTTGCTCAAGTCGTGCAATGGCGCGACTCACCTGCATTTTATCCAGACGCGTGTGCTGAACAATATCTGTGGCACGCATATGACGGTCCTGGTTCACCGCTACCAATACGCGCCAGTCGTCACGGGATATCCCCAGACGGCTTTCATACACTGGCGCCACTGCCAGGCTCAGCATATCGGCCATCTGTGAGAACTGGTAGGGAAGGAAATCATTCAGATCGATCATGATCGGTTCATTTTGCATAAATAATAACGAATGATACTAAATAGTTGACGGATTGGATATCCCGAACTGTGAGAGATGGGCACAAAATTGGCAAATAAAATAGCCGTTAATAAAGGATATTTTGATTGACATGCCATCATAAATCCATTTTAATAGTAACCAAAGTTACTATTAATTTGCGCTCTGCGTCCTGTCACAACCGTCAGCATAACAGACGCGCCCGGAGACAACTTATGAATATTCAGAAAATTCACCACGTGGCCTATCGCTGCAAAGACGCCAAAGAAACCGTACTCTGGTACCAGGAGAACCTGGGCATGGATTTTGTCCTGGCCATTGCTGAAGACCGGGTGCCATCCACAAAGGCAGAGGATCCTTACATGCATGTGTTTCTGGATGCGGGTAATGGCAATGTGCTGGCGTTTTTTGAGCTGCCCAATTCCCCTGAAATGGGATTTGATCCCAATACACCAGACTGGGTACAGCATATTGCATTTGAAGTTGCCAGTGTCAGCGAGCTGGAAGAGACCAAGGCAAAGCTGCAGGCAAAGGGCATCGATGTCGTGGGCGTAACTGACCACGTCCTGTTCAAGTCGATTTATTTTCGTGATCCCAATGGCCATCGTGTGGAACTTGCCGCGCCCACGGCCACGCCGGATATGCATCGGCGCCTGGATGACGTCAAATGGGACATGCTGGAAGAATGGAGCCAGACTCGTCGCGCACCCAGGCACGCGGCCTGGCTGCATGAGCAACAATTACAGTCGTGATTTACAAAGACCGCACTACTGAAAGGCTGTGCGGGCATCCTCGAATCGTTCTGCAAAATAGCGACTGTTCAGGGAATCAACGCGTACCTTGCCGTTATTGCGACTGGACGGGGCATGAACAAATTCGTTATTGCCTATGTAGATGCCCATATGGGAATAGGGCTTATAGGTGTTGAAGAAAACGAAGTCGCCGGCTTTCAGACTGGATTTTGATACCGGTCTGGACAGCTTGGCGATCATGGCGGTGTTGTGCGGGAAGCGGAATCCGGTAGATTCCTGGAATACATAGCCCACGAAACCGCTGCAGTCCATGCCATCGGGCGTACTGCCGCCGTATCGGTATGGGGTTCCGGTCAGTGTCAGTGCCCGCTCAAGCACCGGATCTCGATAGGACGCATCCAGTGCGGGGCTGGAATAGGAAGGCGGGACATCCGCGACCGGACCATGGCTGGCACAGCCGGCAAGCAGCAGGCTGCCTGCGATTACAGCGAACGAAAATGAGTAACGCGACATACCTCACCCGAGCAAAGCGATTCTTACCCCGAGTATCGCAATAAGCTCGCGTCAGGAAAAGGTGTTGTCGCCATATTTGGCCTTTTTACGGCAAAAATGGCGGCAAAATATGCTTAAAAACAACAGCTTAATTGTTTTAGCTCAAGTTATTTGTGAACAAAGTTTTCAGGCGGGAAGGCT
Organism: Pseudomonadota bacterium; assembly: GCA_023422555.1. GTDB lineage: Bacteria > Pseudomonadota > Gammaproteobacteria > Burkholderiales > Burkholderiaceae_B > Advenella. The sequence continues at coordinate 3,374 of JAFAGQ010000305.1, read as the reverse complement.
GACTGCGCCAGAATTGAGGAGAGGCATCAATCTGCGTACCCAGTTCGGCAGCGGCATGCCACGGCCAGCGTGCGTCATAGAGCATGCCTCGGGCAATTCCCACCAGATCGGCCTGACCCGTGGCCACCACCGATTCGGCCAGTTGCGGGTCAGTGATCAGGCCCACGCCAATCACCGGAATCGTAACGGCTTTTTTGATGGCCTGGGCAAAAGGCAGCTGATAACCGGGCTCGTTGGTGATTTTCTGGGCCTGTGAGAGGCCGCCGGACGAAACGTGAATGAAGGCTGCGCCGGCTTCAGCCAGTGCCTGACTGAACACGATACTTTGTTCTACATCCCAGCCGCCGTCTACCCAATCGCTGGCTGAAATCCTGACTCCTACCGGAACCTTGCCTGCAACCTCTGCGTATACTGCGTTGAAGACCGCCATGGGGAACCGCAGGCGATTCTCCAGCGAGCCGCCATACTGATCCTGACGCTTGTTCGACAGCGGAGACAGGAATTCATGCAACAGATAGCCATGCGCGGCATGCAGTTCGATGGCGTCGATACCCAATGCCACGCTGCGACGGGCAGCCTGCACGAACGCATCGATTACCCGTTGCAACCCCTGCTCGTCCAGCGCGATGGGCTCGCGATCACTGGGATCAAAAGGGATGGCCGACGGGGCGGACGTTTCCCAGCCGCCTTCTTCCAGGGGGACTTGCTTGCCACCAAACCAGGGCTGGCGACAGGAAGCCTTGCGTCCCGCATGGGCCAGTTGTATCGCAAAGGGCGTATCCGAAAAACTGCGTATGTCCCTGAGCGTGCGGGCGATGGCGTCCTGCGTGGCATCATCCCACAGTCCGACATCGGCAGGGCTGATCCGGCCTTCCGGCTCCACGGCCGTTGCTTCGATGAAAACCAATGCCGAGCCCGACACGGCCAGGGAACCCAGATGCATCAGATGCCATGGCTGCATGCAGCCATCCACAGCGGAGTACTGGCACATAGGAGGAACGATGATCCGGTTTTTTAGTTGCAATTTACCCAGAGCGAAGGGGCTGAACAGAACAGGTGAGGTCATAATGGAATCACAATTGAAAAAAGGAACAAATCTGAAATCACAGATGCGAAACAGCTATTAAATCGCAAATGTGGAACGGATGTTGATGAAATCACAATCGAAAAAGGGGTATTGACGCAATCACATATGAAAGCACAGCGGATGAATAAAAGAAAATGTCGTGTTGCCGACAAAAAAATGACTGGATTAAATCGGCAAGAAGCGAAATAATCCCGCCTCAACATGAAATCGGTCTCTGGTTTCTGCCGGCTGATACAGCCGCGATTTGCCGTATCGTGTTGCAAGAAATCGCACGGTGCCCGGCCTGAAAGGTGGTATAAAGGGCGCTGTAAAGTAATTTCATATGTGATTTTTTCATATGTGATTCCTTGGTAACACGTCAGGCGCAAGTTGTACACACCACTCGCTGTAGCACGGCCTGACTTTCCTTCTTTTTTGTATTATCTGTAACTGCTGCATCATGATTGAAACTGAATTTACCCGCGCGCTGGCCAGACGGCTGCCCGAACTGAGCAAACCTCAGCGTGAGATAGGCGCGTACGTGCTTGAACACCCATTCCGCGTAGCCATTATGACGCTGGAAGAATTCGCGGTAGCGGCCAATGTGTCCAGCGCCAGTGTCAACCGTTTCGCCCGCAGTCTGGGCTTTGCCGGGTATGCCCAGTTCAAGCAGAATATTGTGAAGGGGTTCGAAGATGTTCTTGAACCTGTCAACCGATTGAAGCGGGAACAGACGTATCCTGCCGGCAATCGGGAGATCATGTCCTACGTGCTGGTGGAAGGTCAGCGCAATATGGAAAAGGCACGCCTGAATCTGGATCCGGCGATCTGTGACCAGGCGGTGGATATGATCATGGCGGCCAACCGGGTTTTTGTCACGGGCTTTGGCGCCAGTGGTCTGCTTGCAGGTATGCTGGAGCGTCGTCTGTTTGTGCACAAGGATATGGTTGTCAATCTTGCCACAGCCAGCGGCGCGGCTCATGCAGCGCGTCGCCTGGCGCATGTGGGGCCGCAGGATCTGGTCATTTCGCTCAGTTTTCCGCGTTATCTGGCCGATACCATTCGTATCACGCAGCGCGCACGCACGCGAGGTGCACGCATCCTGGGCCTGACAGACAAAGAGAGTTCGCCCCTCGTGCAGTTCTGTGACTGCGTGCTTTATACTTATAGTGATAGTGTGTATGGTACCAATAGCGATCCGGTCGCTCTTGCGCTCATCGACGCGCTCATGGCCGCTCTGGATTATCGTTCCCCACATTCCGTTGATATGGCCACTGAGGCGACCGAAGTGATCACACCCTGGCTGATGCATGGAGATTCAATGGGATGAGTAATCCGATAATTGCAATACACGGAGGGGCAGGTGCCCTTTCCCGTGATATGATTACGCCGCAACAGGAAGCGGCCTTCCAGAATGCACTGAATGACATTCTGTCCCGTAGCGCGGCATTGCTTGAAGAAGGCGGCAGCGCGCTGGATGCCGTGACGCTGGCGGTGCGTCTTCTGGAAGACTGCCCGCTTTTCAATGCGGGCCATGGCGCAGTTTTTACCAGCGCTGAAACACATGAGATGGACGCGGCCATTATGGATGGCAGTAATCTGGCCTGCGGCAGCGTGGCTTCCATCGCAACGGTCCGCAATCCGGTGCTTGCCGCTCGCGCGGTCATGGAAAAAAGCGAACACGTATTCTTTTGCGGAAAGCCGGCAGAGGCCCTGGCCGAAGCGGCCGGACTGGAAATTGTCTCACCCGATTATTTCAGCACAGAGCAAAGACGGGAGCAGCTTGCCCGGGTCCGCGCCACGGGTGCAGCCAGTTTTGTACTGGATCACGATGCAGCTGCGTCTGTCACTCGTGCAGCCACGCCGCTGGACGAAGATAAAAAGCTGGGTACGGTGGGCGCTGTCGCTCTGGACTGCAATGGCAATCTGGCGGCGGCCACGTCTACGGGTGGCATGACCAACAAGCAGCCGGGCCGCATTGGCGACTCGCCGGTCATTGGTGCCGGCTGTTATGCCAACAATCGCAGTTGCGCCGTTTCCAGCACAGGAACGGGTGAAATGTTCATTCGCTGTGTGGCTGCCTACGATGTATCAGCACAGATGGAATATGCGGGGTTTACGCTGGAACAGGCGGCAAACAAGGTAGTTTTTGAGAAATTGCCTGCAATTGGTGGAGTCGGCGGTCTGATTGCCGTTGATGCTGCCGGAAACGTGGTGCTGCCATTCAACTCTGAAGGCATGTATCGCGGCTATCAGCGCGTCGGAGAGGCGCCGGTAGTGGGTATCTACCGTTGATCTGAAACCCTTG
>JAFAGQ010000313.1 GCA_023422555.1 Pseudomonadota bacterium | reverse complement strand
TCAGGCTGCTATTGTAGTGTTTTCACCCCGGACTGGGGGGTACAATAGTGCCGGTAAAGATAAATTCATGATTAAACGAGGATTTTTCCCGAATGCAGCAGGCTGTTTATGATGCCATTGTCATTGGCGCCGGTCCCGCAGGCGCCTCCTGTGCGGTCTGGCTGGCACATATGGGTTTCTCTCCCCTGGTCATTGAATCCAGTGGTCGGGCAGGGGGGCTAAGTGCCAGCAACCCGTTTGAAGATACCTGGAACGTTACCGCTCCTGGCCTGACCGGAGAGGAAGTTGCCGCAAAAATTAAGCTGAGCCTGGACAGTGCCCGCGTGCCGGTCCTCCTCAATTCTCATGTCACCCGCATTGAACGCGATGAGTCTGCGGCAGACGGCAAGAGTCATTTCAAGGTCTTTTTCGGCGCAGATCTGCCCCTGCATGCGCGTTTTGTGGTCATCGCCAGTGGCGTGGAGCCCAGAAGGCCGCCGGAATGGAAAAAGGAAAAATACGAAAACGTGCTGATAGGACCGGGTAAGCACGTGGCCAACTTTGAATTTGCGCTCAAGGACGTGGCCATACTGGGCGGCGGTGATAACGCATTTGAAAACGCAATTTTCCTGAAGGAGCGCGGCGCCAAATCGGTGCATATCTATGCGCGAACGCTGCGTTGTCAGCGCCATTGGCTGAAATTCCTGAAGGATTCGGACATGACTACCGGATCCTATACCTTCGATCCGGAAACCCGTCAGGTCAATGGTCGAACTTACGATGCGATTCTGGTACTTTACGGTTATCGTGCAAGACTGCAGGGCATGGAAGATCTGGGTCTGGCTCTGGATGATCTGGGCTATGTGATAACAGATGTTCATACAACAGAGACCAATCTGCCGGGCATTTATGCGATAGGCGAGGTCACGCACCGCCAGCATCCGTGTGTGGTTACGTCCATGGCCGATGGGGTGGTCGCCGCTAAGGCGATTCAGAAGCAGCTTGAGGCAGCTGATGCCTGACCTGATCTATCTGCTCGCATAGTGCGGGTAAGCTGCGAATCAGCCTGTCGGTCGGTCGAAAAAGGATATCCGGGTCCTGGCCTATAATCTGGTCTGGCTTCAGTCGCAGGCCGACACTTGCCAGCGTTCGCGTAATTGCCTGTTGCTCTGCATCCTTGGCTTTTGCGGCAAACAGTACCATCTGCGGGCGCGCGATAAGCAGCTGCTCTCTGCTCACAATCGGCGCGGGAGCGGTCAGCGATGTAAATGCCGATTCAGCACCACAGGCATGCAGCGCATCCATTACAAATGAATTGTTTCCCAGCGTGTATAGCGGTTCGCGGCTGACCAGCACAAAAACGCTGACCGGGGCCGCATGCTCATATCGGGCTCGGGTCGACGACAGGATGGCCTGCAATTGCCGCACTGTATCGCCAGCCGTCTGTTGCGTCCCGAACAGACTTCCCAGCTCTCCAATATCACGAACGACATCATCCAGGGTTTGGGGCGCCTGGTAGCGAATGGGGATGTTAAGTTTCTGCAGAGCCGGGTCACTCTGGTTTGCCCCGTTTCTGAAACCCCAGGCCAGAATCACCGAGGGATGAAGCACCGCAATGCGTTCGATATTGGGCGTCACACCGCTGCCTACCTTAGGCAGTGCGGCGGCAGTGGGCGGATAGTTGCTGCCTTCCGCGACCCCCAGCAGATGATCGCCGGCACCGGCCGCATAGACCAGTTCAGTCAGATGGGGAGAAAGGGTGATGGCGGTCCTGTTCGATTGATGGGACGCAGAGGGTTCTTTCGAATCTGGTGCCGGAGTTGATGCGGCTGGCCGGGCCTCAGCCCCTCTCTGTTCCGGCCTCAATCCGTGGGCTTGTCCCAGTCTTAATCCCTGATCCTGTCCCAGTCGAAGGCCTTGTGCCTGGCCTACCCGCAGTCCCTGTCCCCAGGCAGTCGGTGCCGCCAGTACCAGCGCCGCAAATACTGCACTTGTCATTTTCAGAACACGTTTGTATTTGCGGCTGTTCATGGTTTACATGCGGAAGGCGAGATTGAAGAAGACGTTAGTACCGGCCTGATTGTAACCGTAAGACGTTTCATACTTTTTGTTCAGCACGTTGTTCCAGCTGACCTGGGCTTCCAGGTTTTTGCTGAACGCATAGCTGGCCCGCAGATTCAACAGCCCGTAACTGCCAAGTCTTCTTTCACGGGTATTGTCCTTGTCATCGTAGCGCCGTCCCGTGTGGGTGAAGTCCGCAGCCAGTGTCGCCTGACCCAGAGTCTGAGAAGCACCCAGTCGATAGACCTGACGCGCACGTCGGATCAGCTGTTTGCCGGTTTCGTCATCTTTGGGATTCATGAAGTCGGCACCGGCATAAATTCGGGTGTTGTCAAACTGATGTTCAACATTCAGTGAAATACCGCGGACGGTGGCCCTGTCGGTATTCTCAGCCGTACAGTTAAACATCTCGTCGCAAACGTAGCCGTTGATCAGGTCGCGATATTTCGTTTGCCATGCGTTGACCGACAGAGTGGTATCGTCGGTTTTCCAGGCGGTTCGCAACTCGATATTGCGGGAGGTTTCCGGTTTCAGGTCCGGATTGCCCTGATAGCCGAAACTCAGAGGTGTATACAGGTCTGCAAAGGTAGGAACACGATAGCCTGTGTTGCCCGCCACGCCGACAGACCATTGGGATGTAATATCAAAGTCATAACTCAGGCTGCCGGTGGTTTTGCTCTGGTAGCCGGAGACATTGTCGTTGCGCAGGCTGGCCTGCAGGTGATGACGATCGAAATTGCCGCGGTAGATCAGACCGGCAGCGTTGGTATGACGTTTGTCTTTTTCGTAGGTGGTTGTGCCGAAGATGCTTTCGTCTTTGCGTTCGAGCAACAGGGACAGGCTATTTTGCTTGTTGATGGCAAAGTTATTCTGCCAGGAATAAGTACGTTGAATGCTGCCGATGACAGAATCGCCATAAGATGCGCGCGAATCATAGAGATTGCGATTGACGCTGACCTGCAGTACGCTTTCCCACCAGTCGGTCAGACGGTTATTGCTTGTGACGGCAACAGACTGCTGACGCATAATGCCAAATGTGTTGGTGTCATAGGCACCGGTATCAAACTGGCCATTCGTATAGCCATTATAAAACGAGACACCCAGGCGGTTTCCGGGTTTCCAGGTATAGCCCAGCGAGCCCGAGAGTGATGCCTGCTCGTAGCCGTCGCGGTCCGGATTGTAGGTAAATTCACCCAGTTTTTCACGTGTGGCATTAAAGCCGTCGCTGCTGGCGTAACTGCCCGCGAGCCGGTAATCCCAGCCATCTCTGGCGCCTGACAGTCCCAGGCTGCTCTTGAACAGGCTGTGCGTGCCAACCCCAATGTTTCCCAAAACGCTGAGTGGCTTGTCGGCACCGTCAGGGCGCGTGATGATATTGATGACGCCGCCCATGGCATCCGAACCATACAGACTGCTGGCTGCGCCACGCAAAATTTCCACGCGTTCAACGGTGGTGGGATCGATCGCGCTCAGATAAGTACTGCCTGTGGCCGGATCGTTGATACGCTGACCATCTACCATGACCAGCGTCTGCTGCGGACTGGCTCCGCGCATGAAAATTCCCGACAGGGTCTGTGGGCCACCCTGCTGATAGGCCTGAATCTGAGGCTGGCGGGCAAGCAGTTCGGTTAATGAGGCAGAACCGGCATTGCGCAGCGTTTCATTTGTGATTACGCTGACGTCACCGTAAACATCGGACAACGACTGGCTGTCGCGCGCGGGAGTAACCACAATGGTCTCCAGTCGCGTGACTTGTGTTTCAGGCGAAGTGGCAACAGCGGGAGCGACAGCGGTGGTGGAGGTTTGTGCCACAGCGGCAAAAGGCAGCAGCGCCAGGGCAAGCGCCATGGGCGAAAGAGAGAACTTCATATGTGATACCGGTAAAGGATGCGCGACCCCGCACATCAGGTTCGAATGGAAGCGGCCCGGTTCAGGGGCCGACGGCAGTTTCAGGGCCGATGTCGGGCTGCAGGCCAGAGCCTGATTACCGTTGCGGGGGCAGCACAGGTTGCAGTGACTGACGTGATCACTTTCCTGTTTCCCGTTTACCATTCACCCCATGCCAGGCATGGTGAATGCACCCTGAAAATGCAATTGTAATAGATTGGTACAGGTCATGACAGCCGTAATTGCGCCGCCGGACGCCTGAATCGCTCTGGATAGCTTATTTCTGCCCTTATATGAGCCGGAACGCAGCACTTATTGGATCCAGGCTGGCGCTCCAGATGTGGCGCAGACCGCGTCAGTGCGCTGTCAACGCTCAATTGCCCGCTGCCGTCAGGGGTTTGCGGGTGTCCTGGTTGCAAATCCGCTACAATTTTGTATTGAATTCAAATAAATAGATCGAGCCTGAACGTGCCATATCCTGCCTTGCCATATCCCGTCGAATCCTACACATCTGGTGCCCGCTTTGTAGAGGAACTGCAAAAGGGCCGGATTCTTGTGCTGGACGGGGCCATGGGAACCATGATCCAGCGTTATAAGCTGGCCGAGTCCGATTTCCGTGGCGAGCGGTTCGCGGAACATCATCAGGACGTCAAGGGCGACAACGAACTGCTTTCACTGGTTCGGCCGGATATTATCAGCCAGATCCATGAGCAGTATCTGAAGGCGGGGGCCGATGTTATCGAAACCAACACCTTCGGTGCCACCTCGGTCGCGCAGGGCGATTATGATCTTCCAGATATCGCGTACGAGCTGAATCTTGAGTCGGCACGTCTCGCCCGCAAGGCCTGTGATGCGTGGAGTACCCCGGAACGGCCTCGGTTTGTCGCCGGCGCACTGGGACCTCAGCCCAAAACGGCATCCATTTCGCCGGACGTTAATGATCCGGGCGCGCGCAATATTACATTTGAACAATTACAGTCGGCATATGAAGAGCAGCTCAGGGGGCTGCTGGATGGCGGGATTGATATTGTTCTGATCGAAACCATTTTTGATACGCTCAATGCCAAGGCGGCCATCTTTGCCGTTGAGACCATTTTCGAGGAGCGCCAGATCAGGCTGCCGGTCATGATTTCCGGCACTGTCACCGATGCATCAGGTCGTATTCTCTCCGGTCAGACGGTGGAAGCGTTCTGGAATTCAGTGCGTCATGCGCGTCCCGTCACCATTGGTCTGAACTGTGCCCTGGGCGCCGCGCTGATGCGGCCTTACATTGCAGAACTGTCCAAGATCTGTGATACCTGGCTTTGCGTCTATCCGAACGCCGGTCTGCCTAATCCAATGAGCGATACGGGTTTCGATGAAACGCCGGACGACACGTCATCTCTTCTGCAGGAATTTGCGCAGGCAGGTTTCGTCAATATGGTGGGCGGCTGCTGCGGCACGACGCCGGAACATATTGCCGCCATCGTTGAGAAAGTGCAACAGCTGCCAGCACGCGTGGTACCTGACGTCCCTGTCAAAACTCGGCTTTCCGGGCTTGAAGCGCTCAATATTGATGACGAGTCCTTGTTCGTGAATGTGGGCGAACGTACCAATGTGACAGGCAGTAAAATGTTCCTGCGCCTGATTCGCGAAGAAAAGTTCGACGAAGCGCTGGCCGTTGCCCGCCAGCAGGTTGAGAATGGCGCGCAGATTATTGATATCAATATGGATGAAGCCATGCTGGATTCGAAAGCGAATATGCGCCGCTTTCTGAATCTGATCGCATCTGAACCTGATATCGCGCGCGTTCCCATCATGATTGACAGTTCCAAGTGGGAAGTGATTGAAGAGGGTCTCAAATGTGTTCAGGGCAAACCCATCGTCAATTCGATTTCCATGAAGGAAGGCGTTGAACCCTTTCTGGAAAACGCACGCCTGTGCCGCAAGTACGGTGCGGCTGTCGTGGTCATGGCGTTTGACGAAGAGGGTCAGGCAGATACTCTGCAGCGTCGCAAGGACATTTGCGGCAAGGCTTATCATCTGCTGGTGGATGAGCTGGACTTTCCGCCGGAAGATATTATTTTCGATCCTAATGTGTTTGCGGTCGCAACAGGGATTGATGAACACAATCATTATGCAGTTGATTTCATTGAAGGCACTCGCTGGATTCATGACAATCTGCCGCACGCACGTATTTCAGGTGGCGTTTCCAATGTGAGCTTTTCGTTCCGCGGGAACGAGGCCATGCGCGAGGCCATCCATACTGTCTTTCTGTATTATGCGATTCAGGAAGGCATGACGATGGGCATTGTGAATGCGGGCATGCTGGGCGTTTACGCAGATCTGGATCCGAAAACCCGTGATCTGGTTGAAGATGTGATTCTGGACAGACAGGAGCCGGTGGGTAAAACCGATCCCGACGATGAACGCACATCAACCGAGAGGCTGGTGGAATATGCCGATTCGGTCAAAGGCAGCGGCACGAAGAAAGAAGAAGATCTGAGCTGGCGTGAACAGGAAGTGGAAAAACGCCTGTCTCATGCGCTGGTTCACGGTATTACACAATACATTGTTGAAGACACGGAAGAAGTCAGGCAGAAAATCGCTGCGCGCGGCGGTCGTCCCATTGAGGTGATTGAAGGTCCGCTGATGGATGGCATGAACGTGGTGGGTGATCTGT
>JAFAGQ010000221.1 GCA_023422555.1 Pseudomonadota bacterium | reverse complement strand
CGCCTCCTCGCATCAGGATGCGATGGGCTTCGGCCACCAATGAGGCGATCCAGCGCATGTTGAAGTCTTTGCCACGCTCTCCGGATTTACCGGCAACACATTCGTCAACGTAGCGACGTACCGGATCTTCCCAGAAGCGGCTGTTGGAAGTATTGATGGCAAATTCGCTTGTGTCCTCCGGAATTTTGAGATTCGGATGCGTCAGCATGAATTCACCCACCTGTGGGCAGAGGGTAAATGCATGCACGCCATTGCCAACCGTCAGTACCAGCATGGTCGCTGGGCCGTAAATGGCATAGCCGGCAGCGACCTGCTGGGTGCCGGGCTGCAGATAATCGTCGGCGGTCGTTTCCCGTTCCGGGTTCGGCGTGCGCAATACAGAGAAGATGCTGCCTACGGAGACATTGACATCGATATTTGATGAACCATCCAGCGGGTCGAAAAGCAGCAGATAAGGACCGCGACGATAAGGCTGGGGAATGGCGTAAGGCTGTTCAAGTTCCTCGGACACCATGCCTGCCAGCTGACCGCCCCAATGATTACCTTCAATGAACAGCTCGTTACTGAGCACATCCAGTTTCTTCTGATCTTCTTCCTGCACGTTGACCGAGCCGGCACTGCCGTGGACGCCGGCAAGCGCACCGCAGGCGATTGCATGTGAAATACGACGGCATACCAGGGCTATATTGAGGATGACACTATTGAAGTCGCCGCCCGCTTCGGGAAAGCGCCGACGCTCGTCAATCAGGAACTGGGTCAGGGTAGGGCGTTGAAGGGTTTTCATGTTTCCATCCTATAGTTATGTGTTTATCCGGCTTTCAATAAGGGGTCTGCGTGCAGGCAGCGGAGCGTGAGCATATCCACCATGGTCTGATGAACGTCATTGCCGGCCGGTATGGGTATTTCAGGATCACCCAGGTGTGGAAGAACGAGCATGGCATCGCTGAAATCCTGATCACGGGTAAAATTTGTGGGGGTAATGATGGTTGAAATACCGGCTGTTGAAGCCGCACGCAGGCCGTTTTCTGAGTCTTCAAAGGCAATGCAATTGCCACTATGAACATTCAACGCGGCGAGGGCATGCAGGTACACATCCGGTGCAGGTTTCTTGTCGCCGGGTGTACTGGCGTCGCAGATCACAGCAAAGAACTTTCGCCAGTCCCGGCCAAGACAATGGTGCAAGAGCGCTTCCACGTTGGCAGGCGTGGTTGTGGTTGCAATAGCCATGGGCAGGCCGGAACAATAGGCATCCACAATCAGGCGGTGAATGCCAGGGCGTAATTCGACCTGGCCTTCCTGCACCAGACGCGTATACTCGTCGGTTTTCAGCTGATGAATGTGGCGGATCTTGCGAGCCGCTTCTGTGCTGGTGGCTGCCTCAGGGTCTTCCAGCAGCCAGTGATAGGCGATCCTTTCCTTGCCGCCGCTGATAGCCAGTAGTTCCCGATAGCGTTCTTCGCTCCAGTGCCAGCTCATCCCGGCAAGAACAAAAGCGGTGTTAAAGGCACGCAAATGGGCCGATTCGGTGTCAGCCAGGGTACCGTCCACATCAAAAATCAGGGCACTCAGCATATCATCGCTCCGTTATGTCTGTACCTGACTCGGCCGGATGACGTGTGGCGTCAGACTCAGGTTCTGCCTGAGCCTCGTCGAAAACACGGCTGGCGCGGATATCTGCGTCTGAAATGGTCTGCAGCGTCTCGTCACTGAGATTAGTAGGGTTGCGCATAATGCGCGAGGCATGCCGCAGTCGCGCGCGCTCAAGGGCATTGCGTACGCTGCGGGCATTGGCAAAATGCGGTTGCTGCATGCGTTTGACAATATAGTCTGCGAAGGCATTGCGCGCATCTTCATCAAAGCGGTACTGCATACCATCGAGCATGATGTCTGCAATCTTTTCCAGTTCCTGGGATTCATAATCCGGAAAATCGATATGATGGGCGACGCGTGAGGACATACCCGGGTTCGAGGAAAAAAAACGATCCATCCGGTCTTTGTACCCGGCAAAGATCACCACCAGGTCGTCCCGATTGTTCTCCATGATCTGCAGCAGAATTTCGATGGCTTCCTGGCCGTAGTCCCTTTCGTTTTCAGGGCGATACAGGTAATAGGCCTCATCGATAAACAGCACGCCGCCCATGGCCTTTTTCAGCACTTCACGGGTTTTCGGCGCAGTATGTCCAATATACTGACCTACCAGATCATCGCGTGTCACGGCCACCAGATGGCCGCGCCGCAAATAGCCCAGGCGATGCAGGATTTCGGCCATGCGCATGGCAACTGTGGTCTTGCCCGTGCCGGGGTTACCGGTAAAACTCATATGCAGGTTGGGAGAGGAACCCGTGCGCAAGCCACGTTCCGCACGCAGCTTGTCAACGAGCAGCAAAGCTGCGATATCACGAATGCGTTGCTTGACGGGCACAAGACCCACCAGTTCCCGATCCAGCTGTTCCAGTGTCTCAGCGATAGCAAGTCTGTCCTGATCTGCGGAACTGTCTGAATCTGCGGATGCATCCGTCGCACGCACGCTTTCGGCATTCGCCGCAACGCCTGCATTCGACAGCGTACCGTCCGGCGTCTTCACTTTGTCTTCTGTCTCTGCGTTCGCTGTGGTCTGTGTCATTGCGCTCTCCTTTTACTTGGCACTACCTGCTGCGACAATGTGGACGGGCGTATTCTGTTTGTTCCCGCCCGTCCGACTGTCACTCAGTAACGACTGCCTTCCGGCGCCGCTGCCACGGCATAGCTTTCAGTTGAATACCGCATGCGGCGTCCGTCGATTTCCTGACGTACCAGTCTGAATCCGGGCTCGTTCTCAGGACGGTTCACAATGAATGAGAGCACGACCGATTCGACGGTATGTGTGTTGTCAAATGCAATAACACGGATGTAATGAGTGGGAAAAGTGCTGCGTGCCTGTTCAATCTGTTGCAGAATGCCTGCCGCATCGCGCAGATCGAACATCGGATTGCCAAACATCTCCCAATATGTATTGCGCGGGTGCGGATCATCGGTGTATTCGATGCCGACAGCCCAGCCGTTGTCCAGGCAATACTGGAGCTGGCTGGTTATCTGCTCATTGGTCAGATCAGGAAGAAAAGAGAAGGTACCCTGGGTGATTCGCATAGTGTGCTCCTGAAGGAAAATAAGTTACGCAACCGATGACATCGGTGTGAAGTCGGAAGTATCGGTTGAGGTATAGTTGAAGGTGATATCGCCCCACGTATCCAGAGCGGCACGCAGCGGGCTGCAATGCTGCGCAGCCTCTTTGAGAATTTGCGGACCTTCTTCGGCAATATTGCGACCTTCGTTGCGCGCCAGAACCATGGATTCCAGTGCGACACGATTGGCCGTGGCACCTGCCTGAATACCATCGGGATGCCCGATGGTTCCACCGCCAAACTGCAGCACAACGTCATCGCCAAACAGATCGAGCAACTGATGCATCTGTCCTGCATGAATGCCACCAGAGGCAACCGGCATGACTTTGCGCAATGCAATCCAGTCCTGATCAAAGAAAATACCGCGCGGCAAATCAACAGATGTTTTGGCCTGACGACATACGTTATAGAAACCCTGGACAGTCATGGGATCGCCCTCAAGTTTGCCAACGGCTGTTCCTGCATGGATGTGATCCACGCCGGCAAGGCGGGCCCATTTAGCAATCACGCGGAATGAGATGCCGTGATTTTTCTGGCGTGTATATGTTCCATGTCCGGCGCGATGCAAATGCAGAATCATGTCATTCTGCCGGCACCAGTTGGACATCGACTGAATCGCTGTCCAACCCACAACCAGATCGATCATGATAATCACGGATCCCAGTTCTTTGGCAAACTCGGCACGTCGGTACATTTCTTCCATCGTGCCTGCGGTGACGTTCAGATAACTTCCCTTGACTTCGCCGGTTGCGGCAGAGGCTTTATTGACGGCATCCATCACAAACAGAAAGCGATCACGCCAGTGCATGAAGGGTTGTGAATTGATGTTTTCGTCATCCTTCATGAAATCCAGACCGCCCTTGAGGCCCTCGTAAACAACACGACCGTAATTACGTCCCGAAAGACCGAGTTTGGGCTTGGTGGTGGCCCCCAGCAAGGGACGACCAAATTTGTCCAGACGCTCACGCTCAACAATGATGCCGGTAGGCGGGCCGGAAAAGGTTTTCACATAGGCCACAGGAAAACGCATATCTTCGAGCCTTGCTGCCTTCAGGGGTTTAAAGCTGAACACATTGCCGATGATGGAGGCGGTCACGTTTGTGATAGAGCCTTCTTCAAACAGCGATATGTCATAGGCAATATAGCAAAAGTACTGATCTGCGCTGTTGGGTACGGGTTCTACGCGATAGGCCTTGGCGCGATACTTGTCGCTCGCAGTCAGTCTGTCGGTCCATACGACTGTCCACGTTGCTGTGGAAGATTCACCCGCGACAGCGGCAGCAGCTTCAATAGGATCAACACCTTCCTGGGGGGTGATACGGAAGACTGCAAGAATGTCGGTATCGCTTGGTTCATAGTCGCCATCCCAGTATCCCATCTGTGCATATTTAAGTACGCCGGCTGCATAACGTTTTTTTGAATCTCTGATCTGGACTGTGCTGACATCGTTCATTGTTAATCTCCTGAATGCTTTGTGTAGTGAAGCCGGCAGGAAAGCTAAGTCAGGCCGGTATGAAGAAACTATACAAATGCGATTGCTTCAGGTCTAATAATAAATATCGAAAAAAACATAAGCGCAGGCTTATTAATTCATATGCGACGTTACACGCTGAGACAGCTTGATACTTTTCTGGAAGTCGCTCGTGCTGAGTCTGTTTCACGCGCGGCAGAAAAGCTGCACGTGACGCAGCCGGCGGTATCCACACAATTGCGGCAACTGGAAGAAGCTCTTGGTATCGCATTGGTAGAAGCCAATGGCAGACAGATTCGTCTGACCGAGGCGGGCAGGGAAGTGGAGCAATATGCGATTGCTGCGACTTCACAACTGAGTCAGCTTGATGATGCAGTAGAAGGTCTCAAGGGATTGCAGCGCGGTCGCATCAGCCTGGGTATGGTTGGGACAGCAAAGTATTTCGTGCCCATGCTTCTGGTGCACTTCAGACGGCGCTTTCCTGCGATCGAAATGTCGCTGCAAATACAGAATCGCGATCAGATTTTCAATATGCTGGAGCGCAATGAACTGGATCTGGCCGTTACCGGCAGGGTACCGGACCGATTCGATTGCGTGTCCGAGCCGTTTGCGACCAACCCGATGGGCTTTGTGAGTGCACCGGAACATCCGCTGTCGCGGCGACGTCAGGCTCCCTTATCCATTTTCAACGATGTTGAATTTGTTGCACGGGAAAACGGGTCGGGCACGCGCGCAACCATGGAAGCCATTTTCAATGAGCATGGCATCGCGCCGAATATTGTGATGGAAATGCCCAGTAATGAATCGATCAAACAGGCGGTGATGGCCGGCATGGGCATCACTTTCCTGTCCTTGCGCACCGTTCGACACGAACTGGCCGCAGGACACCTGGCTCTGCTTGATATACAGGGCATGCCCATCGTCAAGCAATGGCGAATTGCACATCTGAGAACAAAAAAGCTGGCGCCTGCGGCCATTGGTCTGAAGGAATTTCTTATCTCAGACGGCCCGGCCCTGATCAATGTGTGGGCCTGAGTAAGCAATGGGACAGAGTGTCACGCATGCGTCACAGTTATTCGTGTGCATGGGAACGAACGCGCATAAGAATTGCTGATATTTGGTTCTGCGTCGCTAATTTCGGATTCACACTGTTTATGGATATGGCAGAGGGTAAAGGGTTCGTCCTGAGAGGAGAAGACGGATGCAATTGTCTGCAATTGCGGTTGAAATATGACAAAGCTGGTATGAAAATTGCTTCGGTAAAAATAACTTGAATTAAGTTCAGAGCCGAAACATAAAAAGATAATACCAGGAGAGGGACATGTGGGTAGTCAAGCTTGACGGTGCTCTGGCTCATGATGCAGCATTGCGCGAATGGGTTGATGTGCTGAGCACTGTTGGCGGAGGAAGGGTAATTATTGTCCCGGGGCGCTGGAGAGCCGCAGATTTTATCCGAATTATGGAATCAAAATGGAATCTGAGCAGGCTGGTGACCCACAATATGCTGGTATTGACACGGGCGCAATTCGGGCTGCTGATCAACAGTATGTCTGCGCAGATTCGCCCGGTAGTGGATGAGGGACATGTTCGTGAGACGCTGCAGCGCGGTGGCGTGGCATTGTGGATGCCGCTTTCATTGATGAGGGAAGTGCCGGACGAACTGACCGAGTCCGATATGTCCACTGACAGTATTGCTGCCTGGCTGGCCGCGCATTTGAATGCAGAGCGACTGGTGCTGGTTAAAACGAGGCCATTTTTTCCCAACGGTACGATTGCACAGCATATTCGCGATGGTGCTCTGGATGCAGGATTCAAAAAGTATGCGGATCGGGTGGCGTGCCCGGTGACGCTACTGCATAAAAGTCAGCTTGCACGCTTTCATTCCCTGCTGCTAAACGGGAGCAGCTCGGATTTTTTGGCCAGCGCTGGTAAAGCGATGAGAAACTGAATAGTCACGGGTGTCGAGAGTCACGTCTTCGGATGTGTTTTAAGACAAACAGAATTGATGAATCTGACAGAAATGACAGAGCAAGTATTTGGTGGTAGAGTTTCAAAGGATGGCTGGGTTGAGCAGCCTGCGCGTGCTGGTGCACCGCACCGATACGATCGTATGAAGGGGATGACACGAATGGTCGCTTCTCGCTATACCCGAGTGGCTATGCTGCTGCATTGGCTGATAGCATTATGTCTTTTATGCCAGTTTCTTCTGGGATGGTATCTGGAGGGAATTCCCAGGGGCGTGCCCGATCGCAGTTATTTCGTGAACATACATAAAAGTACAGGTATTCTCATCGGCCTGCTCATCCTGTTGCGTATTGTGTGGCGTATTACGCATACACCGCCTCCGTTACCGGACAGTATTCCAACCTGGCAGCAAAAGGCCGCATCCTGTATGCATTTCCTGCTTTATTTCTTTATGCTATTGCTTCCGCTCACGGGCTATATTGCATCAAATTTCAGCAAATGGGGCGTTAAATTCTTTAATACAATTGAAATGCCTCCATGGGGAGTGGAAGACAAGTCGATCTATGCATTTTTCAATCAGGCGCACGGCCTGATTTCATGGATTCTTCTGGGGCTAGTCATATTGCACGTGCTGGCAGCTGTGTCTCATATGATCAGCGGGCGCCGGGAAATTATTCATCGAATGCTGCCGGGTTCCTCATCAGACCGGCAGCACCCATCAAGCAGTTAAAGGAGACTTCAGGATGAGACAGAAAATAATGATAGGTTTGACCGCGGCTACACTTATATCGCTTTCCCACGCGGCGATGGCAGAGCCTTTTGCCTATGTTCCCAATGAGGGTGGGGCAAGTATCTCGGTAATCGATACAGCAACTGATAAGGTGGTAGATACGATTAAGGATCTGGGCGCGAAGCCGCGCGGACTGGCTGCCAGTGGTGATTTTCTGTATGTGAGCCAGCAGACCAACAATCAGTTGAAAATTGTTGATTTGAAGCAGCGTAAAGTGACTGGCAGCGTGGCGCTGGGCGAATCGCCCGAAGGTGTATATGTCTCTCATGATGGGCGCTGGGTTGCGGCCGCTATCGAAGAAAACAACACGGTTGCCATTATTGATACAAAGACCAATAAAATGGTTAATGAAATCAAGGTGAATGGTGATAATCCAGAGCATGCGGTGTTTTCGCCTGATGGCAAAAAATTGCTGGTGAGCGCAGAAGACGGTCATTCAGTGGACGTCATTGATTTCCCTGCACGCAAAGCCGTCGCAGAAATCGACGTGGGCAAACGTCCGCGTGGCATTGGTTATCTTCCTGACAGCAGCAAGGCATACGTGGCTGCCGAAAATAGCAGTGAGATTTATGTGATTGACCTGCCGAACAACAAAGTCATCAAGAAACTCGAAGGGCGTACGCGCTCCAATGGGGTGACTGTCAGTCCTGATGGCAGTCGTGTTTATATCTCCAATGGCGGTGATGCCAGTGTATCTGTGATCGATACTGCAAAAGATGAAATTATTGCAACTGTGAAAGTCGGACAACGGCCATGGAATATGGCGATCACCCCCGATGGCAAGAAACTGTACGTGGCCAATGGCCGTTCAAATAATGTTTCGGTCATCGATACCACCAAAAACGAGAAGCTGACCGATATTACAGTGGGCGAACGTCCATGGGGTGTATATATTCATTGATGGTGAATATACTTCGCGGTCGGACATGAAAACGCCCCAGAGTCAAAATGCTTTCTGACTCTGGGGCGTTTTTCATTGGAGCGTTGTTCATTGATTCACTGCACGGTTCCCGCTCGCCACAAGGATCTCCAATTAGCCAGGGATCTCTCCGCCTGTAATCGTCATTGAAGTATCCACTTGTGCCGGCTGATTGTCGGCAAACTTCTCGCTGGTATACACCTGATAGACTCCGCCGGGGATTTGCGGGCTGAGGATAAACACATACCGCTTGGCACTGTATTTTCCAATCCTGTCTTTCATTGGATCATTGAGATACGGGGCAATTTCTATTCGTTTGGCGGCCACCTTTTTGTTTTCATAGTTCACATTTACCTTGTCGACTTTGACTTTCTCATCGGCCAGTGCAAGACGAATTCGCTTGCGGAAATAAACAGTCGAACCGCCAGTAAGCCGTTTCATTTGCGCGATATCGCGCTCAAGAAAGCCGAGCAGAGCAGGGTTGCCCTCAGCATGGTCAATCGGCTCTATCGGCGTGTGATTGTCGCCAGTCAAAAAATTGACATTCACTGATGCCGTACCATCGTTGTGATGTTCGCGCACATCCACTTTTACCTTGTCATCCAGTTTTTCCATGCTGGGCCCTGACTGACGGTACACGTAGTCGATCTGCTTTTGGGTGGTGTCGGCAAAATGTTTTTCCAGGAACAGCTGGCGTTCAGCCTCTGTGATTTTATCGGCAGTCTGTTGCTGTGATGCGCCGGAAATTTGTTGTGCGCCGGCAGACGGGTCAGATGGCATATTTGCAGACCAGGAAAACGCCGAATAGCTAACGAGCATTACGAGGGTCGATAGCGTGAATCCTGATAAGGTCTTGGTGTTCTTCAAAATCTGTCTCCTTTTATTCGCCGTGCTACCGGATTCGCAAGATCAATCGTCGTCGTCATCATCTTCATGATGGCGTTCAGCAGGCGGCGTCGCCGTTGGAACATCATACTCAGCCAGAATGGCCGCAATTTCCTGCTCGCTGGAATCAATCAGTTCATTAAGCCGATTGCGCAGCTTTTTGCTGTCGTGCCGCACACCCATGGCAATGTTGAATGCAAACTGTTGATGGTCCAGATTGTTGTCGAAAGGGACGACGTTCATGGGAACGCCACCATCCGCATGTTTGGCGTAATAGCCAGCAATGGGTCCCCAGGCAATGGCGACGTCAATTTTTCCGGCGGCCAGATCGTGCTGGATAATCTGCCCGGGATACTGGTCCGGGTCGCCCGTCTGCAGTTGATAGGAAACGGTATTTTCCAGCAACCCATGCGTCAACAACCAATTGATCGGCGGTGTACCGGTAAACGCGCCGATCTTGATGCCTTCAAGTGTTTTCTTGTCGAGCTTGGTGATGTCGTTGGGCGTTTTGATACTGTCCAGACCTTTGCCTTTTGGGTAGACAAGAGCGTAAGTGGACGTCATGTATCTCTTGGTTGGTATGCCCCGCTCAAAGCCGGGAGACACGCCAGTGACTACATCACATTTGTAGCGGTCGGTCTTGGGATCCTTGGCGGTGAGGGTTGCGCGTGTGAACCCCATACGTTGCGGATACCAGGTGTGTTCCAGCTTCCAGCCAAGTTTTTTTGCAAAGAGCTCGGCAATTTTATTTTCATAGCCGCTTTTGTCCTGGCTGGACATTGGCATATTGTTGGGGTCCTGGCAGACCCGCAGCACTTTGTCACCCTCTGACTTTTTACTGTCTTTCTCCTGACCCTGTGCGGTAGCAGAGATCATCAGACTTGCGGTGGCCGCAAGTGACAGGAGAAGCAGCGGACGAGAATATAAACGAATTTTATTTGACTGCATGCGATACATCCTTCCGGCAACGGTCATCACAAATGAATTAGACTCAGCGATCTGCCAGACAGGATCTGCCGGCGGATCCTGTCCATGTTAACGCTTTTACTTGTCCAGCGGGTAAACATGTCCTGGCTTGACTTTGTCATCAGAACGGGCCTTGAGATAGGTATACAGATTGTCAATGTTTTTGACCAGCCGCGGTACGCTGCCAAACGGTGGCATTCCCTGCGGCAGACGTCCTTCAGTGACAGTCTTCTTGAAATCTTCTTTTGACATGGTTTTTAACGCCTCGATCAGAGAAGGGCCGACCAGACCTTGTTGATTCGCTCCATGGCATCGAGCGCAGTCGAGCGCGCGCCACGTCTTCCATCCCTCAAGTGTGTGTTCATCAACCTTGTTGCCTTCCTTGACTGTGTATTGAACTTTGTCTGAACCTGATGCGCCAGCGTCTGCTGCCTTTGGCTCTTCTGCCGGCTGCTGCGCATCGGGTTTGGCTTCCTGGCCGGTTGAGGCCTGTGAGGCTGCAGGGGCGGGTGTGCTACCTGCCGGTGCATCCTGGGGGGGAGGTGATTCTGCTTCAATTTTGCTTTGCGTGACTTCCGGTCCGTTGTCGCCGAACGTGGTTGTCGTTGCTGCCAGAATGGAACCGATCAATTGCTTGCTGGTTACCCAGTCAGCAGCGTGTACCGGCAAGGTACAGATTCCGGAAATGACGAGGCCTGCTCCAATGGTGCGTAAACGTAAATTCATATTGAGTTTGTCCCAGATTTTTCATGCGTCATATTTCACTTGTGCATGAATGTGTATGTTTCCTTTGATGCCTGTTGCGGCAGGTGACAGGCCTGAGTCTGTCACCTGCATAACCCTTTTACTGGGTTTTTGTCGTTTTCTCTGCAGCTGCTGTCGCTACGTTGTCAGGAAGCGCGAATACCATCAGTGCGCCACCCAGTTCTGTATATTTGGCAAGGTCTTTATAGCCGCCTACAGCACCCAGGCCATCGGTCGATTTGTCAAGACCTGCGGCCAGACCAATACCGGCCCAGCCACCAATACCGGAAAGAACGCCGATATACTGCTTGCCTTCATACTTCCAGGTGGTGACGTTACCAATTACGCCAGACGGTGTTTTGAACTTCCAGAGTTCTTTGCCGCTGGTGTCGATGGCTTTGATATAGCCTTCAAGCGTACCGTAGAAAACCACGTCGCCCGCTGTTGCCAGTGCGCCGCTCCAGACAGAGAATTTCTCTGGAATGCTCCAAAGGATTTTGCCTTTGTCTGCGTCCCAGGCAATGAAGTTACCCATACCACCGTGACTGTTTGGTGTCGGGAACATTGACACAGTTGCACCTACATATGGCTGACCTGCGACATAATCCACGGCAAATGGTTCATAGTCCATGCAGACGTGGTTGGTTGGCACATAGAAGACGTTGGTTTTGGGTGAGAATGCAGCAGGCTGCTGATCCTTGGTGCCCAATGCCGATGGGCAGATGCCCTTGACGTTGACATCTTCACCTGTTGTAGCAGGGCTGTATTTTTTGTTGACAAGAGGACGACCTGATTTCATGTCGACTTTCTCAGCCCAGTTGATCGTAGGATCATATTTTTCAGCGACAAGCAGTTCACCGCTTTCACGATCCAGTGTGTAGCCGAAACCATTACGATCGAAATGGACCAGTGCTTTGCGATCCTTGTCACCTACTTTGATGTCGGCCAGGATGTTTTCATTGACGCCGTCATAATCCCATTCGTCATGAGGTGTCATCTGATATACCCATTTTGCTTTGCCGGTATCCAGGTCGCGAGCAATGATGGACATGGACCATTTGTTGTCACCAGGACGTTGTGCCGGATTCCAGGTGCCAGGGTTGCCGGTACCGTAGTAGACAAGATTGAGTGCAGGATCATAGCTGAACCAGCCCCATGTTGTACCGCCACCGATTTTCCACTGATCTCCTTTCCAGGTTTTGAGTGAAGAGTCTTTTCCGACTGGCGCCATTTTGCCATCGGTCCAGGTCATGGTTTTATCGGGATCGAACAACATGTCTTCGTCCGGTCCCGTGGAGTAGGCTTTCCAGGCTTCCTTGCCGTCTTTCAGATTGTAGGCAAGCAGTCGGCCGCGTACCCCGAACTCACCGCCCGATATGCCGGTGATGACTTTATCGCCAAAAATATGTGGTGCGTTGGTGTTACTTTCGCCTTTCTTGAAGTCACCATTTTTGACTTTCCAGGCTTCCTTGCCTGTTTTTGCGTCGAGCGCTACCATGGTGGTGTCTGCCTGTTGCAGGATGATTTTGCCATCACCATAAGCCAGGCCACGATTTACCGTATCGCAACACATGATGGTAATCACGTTCGGATCCTGAGTGGGCTCATATTTCCATAGCAGACTCTGATCCTTCAGACTGATGGCAAATACTTTGTTCGGAAATGGGCTGTGGACATACATGACATCGCCGATGATCAGCGGACCACCCTCATGTCCGCGCAGTACGCCGGTAGAGAAGGTCCAGGCGACCTGAAGGTTTTTTACGTTGTCCTTGTTAATCTGATCCAGTTTACTGTAGCGCTGGTTGGCGAAGTCGCCCGCCTGAACCGCCCAGTTATCCGGGTTTTTCATTGCATCCTGCAATTGAGCATCTGCATGCGCAGTGCCCGTAATTGCTATCGCACCTGCAACGCATAGCATTTGTTTAAGGGTAATCTTTAAAGACATGTCATCCTCCGGGGTTATCGTTATATATTTCATAACACGAATCAAGGGCGTTACGGGAACATCGCAAAAGCTACATGCGCATGATCATAATGTACGTTAAGCACGATTCGTGCCAACACGCTGCCGTTCAGATAGACATTGAGTTACCGGGTTGCCTATCCCGATGGATGTTCAGGAACCGGCACACAGTGTGCCGCGCTTGTGTCGTATGCAGGATTGATTTTTCATATGACTGTATATCGCCCGCGAACGAATAGGAGTCCGTCTGGCTGCGTGAAGCGCCTCGTGGTAGGCTGTGGAGCGTACGCTGCGAGTCATCGTCGCAGGATCGTCGCTTGCTGCAAGCAATGGCACATTATTTGCTTATTGCTCAAAGAGAAGACTGCGCAAAAGGAGGAGCGGGTACACTGGCAGCAACCCGCTTGCGCTGTCTTTGATGTTCAGAGTCTGCTTTATCCGATACGTAGGACACCATGACATTTTCCACTAAAAAAATCTTTTCCGTTCTTCTTGTACTCGCACTGAGTGGGCTCAGACCCTTACCCGCCATGGCCAACGATTTCCCCACGACCACGCGGGTTGAGTACGTCCTGGAATGTATGCAGAAGCACAATCGAGACTATGAGTATTTCTACAAGTGTTCCTGCGTTATTGACGAGATCGCAAAGAAAGTAGATAGCAACGAATTCAATGAGATTTCCACTGCATCCCGCTATCTCAGGCTTGGTGGTGAGCGGGGAGGTGAGTTCCGTGATCCGAAAGAAGTCAAGCAAATGAACAAGAAATATAAGACGCTCGAAGCCGAAGCAGGAAAGGCATGTTTTGTGAAACCGCCTAAAGATGATGACTGACGGGAAGTGAATCCTTTCTGTCCTGTTGTTGTTTGATTCAATGTTGTCTGTCTGGTCAGAATGACAGGTGTCCGTTGGTAGTGCCCGGGATATACCGCGCTGCAACTCAACGCGAGGAACCGTTGTCAAAAGTATGCACTCCGCCAACTGCCGTTAAAAATCTTAGCTGATAGGGAAGGGTCTGCTAGGGTTTAACACTAATTGCGCAATTTTATGCCTGCAGGTAAAACGGTGGGGCTTGCCGCGTAAATAATCAGCACTTCAAAACATTAATCAAATCAACGATACGTTCTGGGAGGAATCACATGAGTGATGATATCGTTCAAAGGGTGATGGCAAACCCGAAATACAAGGAGATGACAAAGACTCGCAGCACTTACGGCTGGGTCTTTTCCGCCATCATCCTTGTCGCTTATTACGTCGGTTTCATCGGCATTATTGCATTCGATAAAGCGTTCTTCGCTCAGTCGATCAGCGGCGGTGCCATGACCTGGGGTATTCCTGTAGGCTTTGGCCTGATGATCCTGATCATCGCGCTGACAGGCATCTATATTCTTATCGCAAACTCGAAATTTGACGCGATGGAAAGAAGTCTGTTGAACGATGTAGGAGTATCTCATGAATAAAGGTGTATCGCGTTTTCTTATCGGTATTGCCTTTACCG
>JAFAGQ010000216.1 GCA_023422555.1 Pseudomonadota bacterium | reverse complement strand
GTCAAATCCTCACTCTGAAACCGCCGCCCTCATGGTAAACGGTGCCCGCTTGCGGTCACCCCTTGCCAGCGCCGCAGACTATCGTTTTCTGCGGCCGTGGCGCGGTCCCTCTCAATTTTTTATGACTCAAGAAAATTATGTTTCCTGAAATTATCTCTGCGCGCGATGTGCGCAAAAGCATCGACGGGTTCGTAGACCATCTGGTAACGAACTACGCCGATGCGCTAAATGCGATGTCGGAACCCTTCCTGCATCTGCTGGTCTGGATTGAAAAAATCCTTCGCGGCGCCCCCTGGTGGAGCGTCATCCTGGTGGTCATCGTGGTAGCTTTTGCAGCCAGCCGCCGTATCGTCTTCTCTCTGGCCATGGGCGTACTGCTCGCTCTGCTAGGTATCCTGGGCTTGTGGGATGCCGGCATGCAGACACTCTCGCTCATGATTATGGCAACTGCCATATCCATCATCATCGGCATACCACTGGGCATTCTTACTGCCAAATCCAATCCCGTGCGCGCGGTCATGCTGCCGGTGCTGGACGTCATGCAGACATTGCCCAGCTTTGTTTACCTTATTCCGGTTGTGATGCTCTTCGGACTGGGAAAAATCCCTGCGATTATTGCAACCGTAATTTACGCCGTGCCCCCGCTGATTCGCCTGACTGACCTGGGCATCAGACTGGTCGATCGCGAAGTACTGGAAGCCTCCCGCGCTTTCGGGGCCTCTTCCACACAACAATTGTTCGGCGTGCAGCTGCCCCTGGCCCTGCCCAATATCATGGCCGGTATCAACCAGACCACCATGATGGCCCTGTCCATGGTCGTCATCGCGTCCATGATTGGCGCACGCGGCCTGGGTTACGAAGTACTGCTGGGTATCAACCGTCTGGAAGTGGGCCGTGGTCTGCTGGCCGGACTGGGCATTGTGATCCTCGCGGTCCTCTTTGACCGCATCACCCAGTCTTACGGAAAAAGAAAACATACAGGCGGTGCACGATGAGTAAAATTGAAGTCAAAAATATCTACAAAATTTTCGGAAAAGAACCCGAAAAATGGATCGATGCCGTCAAACAGGGCATCTCCAAAGACGAACTGCTGGCCCGCAGCGGCCACACCCTGGGTCTCAAGGACATCAGCCTGAGTATCGAAGAAGGCAGTATCTATGTGATCATGGGGCTGTCAGGATCGGGCAAATCCACGCTGATCCGACACTTCAATCGCCTGATTGAACCCACCTCCGGCCACATTCTGGTCGATGGCACCGATGTGGTCACCCTGGGACGCAAGGAACTGGAAAAATTCCGTCAGAGCACCATGAGCATGGTGTTCCAGCGTTTTGGTCTGCTGCCCCATAAAACCGTGCTGGACAACGCCGCCTATGGCCTGTCCATCAAAGGTCTGAGCAAAACCGAGGCGCATGAAAAAGCCGTTTACTGGCTTGATCAGGTTGGCCTGGCCGGCTTTGAAAATCAGTATCCGCATCAGCTCTCCGGCGGTATGCAGCAGCGCGTCGGCCTGGCGCGCGCACTGGCTACCGATGCAGACATTCTGCTCATGGACGAAGCCTTCTCAGCCCTGGATCCCCTGATCCGTCGGGAAATGCAGAACCAGTTGCTGGAACTGCAGGCACGCCTGAACAAAACCATTGTCTTCATTACCCACGATCTGGATGAAGCCCTGCGTCTGGGTAACCGCATCGCCATTCTCAAGGACGGCGAACTCATACAGGAAGGCACACCAGAAGACATTCTGCTGTCGCCGGACAACGAATACGTGGCTGCGTTCCTGCAGGACGTGAACCGTGGCAAGGCACTGAATGCCGGCCATGCCGTCAATGCGCCACGCCTGACACTGACCACGCGCGCCCGTCCCGCCCATGCCATCGAGCGCATGAAACAGTACGATTACAAGTTTGCCCCCGTACTGGATGGCAAGGCCTTCGCCGGCCTGCTGCGCCTCTCAGCCGCAGAAGAAGCCGTGCGTGCTGGCCTGCGCGATATCTCCACCAAGGTGGAACAGGCCGTGACCGTTTCGGCAGACACCAATCTGGACGAGGTACTGACCCATATGCTGCAATCGACTGCACCGGTGGTCGTGACCGATGAGAACGACGAATTTGTCGGCGTCATGTCACGCGCCAAAGTGGTTGAACTGGTCAGCCCGATTATTGAAGGCGGCAATGGCGAGAATGGCAACGGAAACGCTGACGGCGATGCCGGCAGCGATGCAACTGCGGGTAGCACGGTAGCCGGGGCAGATAGCGCCACAGCGACAGCTGCCGCGGACACTGGGGCAACAGGCTCCGCTGGCAATGCCGACAACAACGCCACGGCAGCCGGGGATGCTTCTGCCAGCGCTGCACAGAAAACAGAAGCCTCTGCGCAGCGCGCTGCGGCTTCCGGTGGGAGCGACAGTCAGGCTGCCCTGCAGGACGATGAGCCCGAACCACCCGAAGGTGCAATCGAGCTGGATTCATCGTTGAAAAACAAACCGGAAAAAACGCCAGGCCACCACAGTTGATGTACGCCTGATCTGCGTTCAACGAAAAGGGCTGCCATCATCGGCAGCCCTTTTTACGTGGCCACAAGTTATGAGGTCGCCGCTCATTAAGACTCGCCGCCATACCTGCAATCCGGCTTTATCTCTGCGATTATCCCAGCGCGCCGCCGCCCACAAGTTGCCAGGCAATCACCCACATGGTCACGCCCACAATCACGTCCAGGATTTTCCAGGAAACGGGCCGACGGAACAGCGGCAGCAGCAGACGGGCACCATAGCCCAGCGCAAAGAAAAACACCACGGATGCCGTGATCCCGCCTGCCGCGAACAGCCAGTGCTGATCCGGATACTTGGTGGACACCGAGCCAATCAAGAGCAGCGTATCCAGATAAACGTGAGGATTGAGCCAGGTCAGTGCCAGACAGACCAGCAGCGTACGCTTTAACGATGGCGCTTCGATTTTGCTATCCTGCATGACCTCTGATTTGGTCAGCGCGGCATGAAAATGCAGCAGCCCGTAGACAAACAGAAACAGGGCACCGGCGTACTTGATGAGAGGAACAACGTGCTCTGCATATCGCGTCACCACAGAAAACCCCAGCACGCCCGTCAGAATCAGGGCTGCATCGGACAGGCTGCACACCAGACAAATCCAGAAGACGTGGCTTTTGCGCAACCCCTGCTTCAGCACAAAGGCATTTTGCGATCCGATGGCAAGGATCAGGGAACCACTAAGAAACAGGCCGGCCAGGTACGCGTTCATTCAGCTACTATTCAATCGCAATACGACTGACATTATGGTAAAAAGGAATCAGTCGCAATTATGACAACTGTGAGACAGATAATATATTCGGATTTGTCATACAAGCGTCATGCCTGCTTGTTGTAATAAGAGTCATTCCTGACCAGCACTTTTGGCCCGACATCATCTTGTCTGAA
>JAFAGQ010000214.1 GCA_023422555.1 Pseudomonadota bacterium | reverse complement strand
ATCGCGATGCTGACAAAACGGCCGGCATGTCAGCGCCCCAGTTATATCAGGAAGCTCGCGACAACGTTCGCAGTAATGACTACAAAACCGCCAGAACCTACCTGGAAGCGGTTGAGTCGCGTTATCCCTATTCCAGTTACGCCCAGCAGTCGCTGATTGACCAGGCATATGTCAACTGGAAAGACAATGAGCCGGAAAAGGCCGTTGCTGCCATTGATCGCTTCCTCACGCTGTATCCCAGCCATCCAGGCACAGATTACATGCTTTATCTGAAAGGGCTCGTCACATTCACGCCCCCAAGCTCGTATCTGCGCAGTCTCACGGGTCAGGATCCCAGTGAGCGTGATCCCAAGGGTCTGCGTCAGTCTTATGCCGCGTTCAATGAGCTGATTCAGCGCTTCCCGGAAAGCCGCTACGCGCGTGATGCGAAGCAGCGTATTACCTGGCTGGTCAGCACCATTGCAGATAATGAAGTTAACGTGGCCAAGTATTATTACACGCGTCATGCCTACATCGCCGCCATCAACCGCAGCCAGTCTGTGCTTCGCGACTTTTCCGGCGTTGCAGCAGCTGAACCGGCGCTCTATATCATGATGCGCTCTTACGAGCAGCTGGGTATGGCGGATCAGGCCGCCGATGCAAAACGCGTGCTTGACCAGAACTATCCCAACAGCAAGTACTATGAACAAGGTCTGGACGGTGACGGCGGCTGGCTGTCGTGGCTGAGCCCTTCCCGCGTCTTCAACTAAACCGTTGCGGCCACAGGCAGTATAAATAAGGCGACCTTAGGGTCGCCTTCATTTCGTCTGCCATTTCTGACCTGTTTTCCAGTGAATTGCTGAGCCGGTGTTGCCCGGCATGCTCATCCTGTCTTTGGCTTTATTCAGCACGCTTCCGACCCTATCGGCTATTCTTCGGGCTCTTTATCAACGGATGAGGCAAGCGCAATTTCCGTGGAGTGATTCTTTAGAAAACTCTGAGCCTCATCCAGCTTGCGCGTACGACGAAATGGCGGCAATCCGCGCCAGAGCAGTTTACCGTAGGGTTTCTCCACCAGACGTCTGTCGCCCACAACCAGCAAACCCCAATCTTTCTCAGTCCGGATCAGCCGCCCCGCACCCTGTTTGAGAGCAATGGCGGCACTCGGCAGCTGAAATTCAAAGAATGGATTGCCTCCGGATTCCCGACAGGCCTTGATACGTGCTTCCAGTACGGGATCGTCGGGCGGTGCGAACGGCAGTTTATCAATTGCCACCAGCGTCAGCATATCGCCCGGAAGGTCAATGCCTTCCCAGAAACTGGCGCTGCCCACCAGCACCGCGTTCTTCAGTTCACGAAACTGCTGTAGCAGGATGCCACGCGATGTTTCTCCCTGCCGCAATACCGGACGGTCTATGAAATGTGTATCAAATGCCGCCAACAACATGGTGGCGATATTGTCCACAGCTCGCAAGGTGGTACACAGCACCAGCACGCCCCCTGGACTGGCCTGAATCAGCGGAATCAGGGTATCGACGAACTGTTGCTGAAATGCAGGTGACTGCGGTTCGGGCAGATGGTCCGGCACATAAAGCATGGCGTTTTCCTGGTAGTCAAACGGCGACTCCCAGCGTTCGGTACGCGCCCCGTACAAACCCAGCTGGCGGGTGTAATGAGAAAAATCCTTGTAGACCGAGAGGGTCGCCGAAGTGAAAATCCACGACTGCTCCTTGCGCCGTTGACGCGAGAACGCATCGGCCACAGACAGGGGTGCCATCTGCAGGCGGAAATGATGCAGACCCACTTCTACCCAGCGAACCAGCTGCTCAACCGGTGCCGCCTTTGCCTGTTGCTCAATCTGTTCACCCGTCCGTCTTGCGGGTGTGACCGGACCGGCGTCGGTTTCCCGGGTGGTGCCTTCGGGCAAAATGACAGGTTGTGACCAACGGTAGAGTCGGGCGCACAATTCGGTCCCCGACTTGGCCGCTGCAGCCAGATCCGGATGGCGTTCCTGTACGGCAGTCAGCATTCCGGTCAGTGTCACCAGTTCGTCGTAAAGACGATTAAGAATGTCGAAGAAGCGATCGGCGTCCGGTATCTGGTCAAAGGTTGCCTTGCGGCCAGGCATACTTTCAATCGGGGCAGCGGCCAGGCGCAGGTCTTTCACGTAATAAGTAACCCGCTGACAGGCATCGGTCCACTTGGCACTGTCTCTGGCGTAGGCCAGCGCCGCCACCTCGGTGGATTTAAGAAAGTCGGTAATGGTTCCGGAATAGACCACATCTCCCATGAATCGGGTTGCTGTGTCCGGCAGCTGATGGGCTTCGTCGAAAACAATGGCGTCGGCGGCGGGAAGCAGATCAGTAATTCCCTCTTCCCTGAGCATCAGGTCCGCAAAAAACAGGGCGTGGTTGATGACAACCACATCGGCCTCCTGCGCCTGCCTTCTTGCCTTGAGCAGAAAGCACTCCTTGACGTTCGGACAGTCCTGACCCAGACAGTTCTCGCGTGTGGATGTGACACGATTCCAGATATCGGCATCTTCAGGCACCTGTCCGCAATCGGTCTTGTCGCCTGAGCGCGACCGTGATGCAAAAACGCGAATCTGCCGCAGTTGCGAGACTTCATCCTTCGATTTGAGCGCCCGTTCATCCTGCTCCAGTCGCTCCAGATGGTAATGACAGACGTAATTACTGCGGCCTTTAAGCAGCGCCACCTGCACTGGCAGCGCCAGGGCATCGCGCACGCGTGGTACATCTTTGTTGAACAACTGATCCTGCAGCGTGCGGGTGCCCGTGGAAATCAGGACCTTGCCGCCGGAAAGAAAGGCAGGAATCAGATACGCCCAGGTCTTGCCAGTGCCGGTACCCGCCTCGGCGACCAGCACGGAGTGAGAATTGATGGCTTCATCCACGGCCTGTGCCAGCTGGATCTGCGCGTCGCGCGTTGTATAGCCGGGGACTGCTGCTGCCAGCGGCCCCTCCTGAAGAAACCAGTCAGAAATATCAAAATCCAGTACTCGCACAACCCGTCCTACGCCCTTGCCCTTTCGGCATTTACATGTGGCATCATACTCCAGTTCTGCTGCCCCAACCGGGATGCTTATGGCACAATGTCGCGTTTGGTTTAATTTTTATCGCGAAGTATGAACGTATCTACCTCCCCCGTTACAAACCCGTCCCCGCTGGTTGATCCGGCGCGCATTATTGCCCTGCTGGCTTCCGAGCTCAATATTCGTGCCAGTCAGATTGAGGCGACGGTCGCGTTGCTGGATGACGGCGCCACCGTCCCGTTTATTGCACGTTACCGTAAGGAGGCGACAGGAGGGCTGGATGATACCGTACTGCGTAATCTGGAAGTGCGCCTGGCCTATGTGCGTGAACTGGAATCGCGCCGCGCCGCCGTCCTTGAATCCATTTCCAGCCAGGGCAAGCTCACACCGGAACTGAACGAAGCCATTGCTGCAGCCGATACCAAGCAACGTCTGGAAGATCTTTACGCCCCCTTCAAGCCCAAACGCCGTACCCGTGCACAGATCGCGCGTGAGGCCGGGCTGGAGCCGCTGGCCGACCTGCTGCTCACAGACAGCCAGGCCGACCCGCAGGTCGCCGCTGAGGCGTATGTCAACGAAGAGGCAGGTGTCAAAGATACCCGTGCTGCTCTGGATGGCGCCCGCGACATTCTTGCAGAACGCTTTGCAGAAAATGCCGACCTGGTTGCCGATATGCGCGAATACCTGGGACAGCATGGATTCCTCTATTCCAAAGTCATTGAAGGCAAGGAAGAAGAAGGCGCCAACTTCCGGGACTGGTTCGATTTTCGCGAATCCATCCGCAGCCTGCCCTCGCATCGCGTGCTGGCCCTGCTTCGCGGACGCCAGCAAGGTGCACTGGATCTGCGCATCGGGCTGAGCGACGAAGAAGATGCGCTGACCCCGCATCCCTGCGTGGAACGCATCAGCCGCTTTCTTGAGCTGGCTGCCGATTATTCCGCAACGGCCAGTGCCCGCGGCAAATGGCTTGCCGATGTGGCGCGCTGGACCTGGCGTGTCAAGATGCTGACGGCGTTCGAATCCGAATTCATTACCAAGCTGCGTGAAGAAGCCGAAGCCGAGGCCATTCGTGTGTTTGCTGCCAACCTTAAAGATCTGCTGCTGGCCGCCCCGGCGGGCCCCAAATCTGTACTGGGTCTGGATCCAGGCATCCGTACAGGCGTCAAGGTAGCGGCGATCGACCAGACTGGTAAAGTGCTGGATACAGCCACCATCTATCCCTTTGAACCTCGTCGCGACCGCAATGGATCGCTGGCCACGCTGGCAGCGCTGGTGAACAAGTACAAAATCGAGCTGATTGCCATTGGCAACGGCACGGCCTCGCGTGAAACAGAAAAACTTGCTGCGGAACTCATTGAAGCCCTGCCTAATGCCGGCTTGCGTAAAGTGGTCGTTTCCGAAGCAGGCGCGTCGGTGTACTCGGCCTCTGAACTGGCGGCCAAGGAATTTCCTGATATGGACGTCAGCCTGAGGGGGGCGGTATCCATTGCCCGCCGCCTGCAGGATCCACTGGCGGAACTGGTCAAGATCGAACCCAAGGCAATTGGTGTAGGTCAGTACCAGCACGACGTCAATCAGCGAGAGCTGGCCCGTTCGCTGGACGCGGTCATCGAGGACTGCGTGAATGCCGTTGGGGTGGATGTCAATACCGCCTCGGCCGCCCTGCTTGCGCGTGTGTCCGGCCTGAACTCCACGCTGGCACGCAATATTGTCGACTGGCGCGATCAGAACGGCGCGTTCCCCACACGCAAAGCGCTGCTGGATGTGTCCCGCTTTGGCGCCAAGGCCTTCGAACAGGCAGCCGGTTTCCTGCGAATCCAGAATGGTGAAAATCCGCTGGATGCCTCTGCGGTACACCCGGAAGCCTACCCATTGGTTGAACGCATTCTGGACAAGATCCGCAAGGATGTAAAAGCCGTGATTGGCAACAAAGAAGCGCTCACCGGCGTGTCACCCGCTGAATTTACCGACGATCGTTTCGGCCTGCCAACGGTCAGGGACATTTTTTCCGAACTGGAAAAACCCGGGCGCGACCCGCGTCCGGAATTCAAGACTGTCACCTTCCAGGAAGGCGTGGAAACCATCAAGGACCTGGTTGAAGGCATGATACTTGACGGCGTTGTCACCAACGTGGCCAATTTTGGTGCGTTTGTTGATATTGGTGTGCATCAGGACGGCCTGGTGCATATCTCGGCTCTGTCAGAACAGTACGTAAAAGATCCGCGCGACGTGGTTCGTGTGGGTCAGACGGTCAAGGTCAAAGTGCAGGAAGTGGATGTCGCACGTAACCGGATCGGACTGACCATGCGGCTCAAGGATGATTCCGGTCCGGCGCCCCGACGCGATTCGCGTCCTGGTGCTGGCCCCCGGCCAGGGGGCGGTCGCCCCGCTGCGCGCAATCAGCCGCGGGCCCATACCTCCATGAATGCCATGGCAGCCGCGTTTGCCAAGCTGAAAAAATAAAAAACTGCGGCGCCCGTCAAAGGCGCCGCAATTTTTTATTGGCATTCGGTTCGGATGGTCAGTCCGCACTAACGCCCAGTTTGGTAATCAGAGCGCCCCAGCGATCCACTTCCTCATTGATGAATGTACCAAATTCCTCAGGCGACATTTTCTGCGGAACAGCACCCTGATCTGCCAGCTGTTTCTGCACTTCGGGTCTGGCCACCACTTTCAGAATTGCCTCATTCAGCTTCTTCACGTCTTCCTTGGGCATATTGGCCGGAGCCAGTACACCAAACCAGGAGGAAATATCAAAGTCCTTGTAGCCTTCTTCGATCATGGTTGGCAATTTTGGGGCAACCTGCGATTTTTCTGCACTGGTCACAGCAAGTGCCTTGAGTTTTCCCGCACTGATGAATGGCCAGGCAGACGGCATATTATCGAATTCCATCAATACCTCGCCAGACATGACCGCTGTGAGGCCAGGTGCACTGCCCTTGAATGGCACATGCAATATCTGGGTGCCTGCATCCTGATTCAGCTGTTCGCCACAAAGGAACTGTGAGGATCCAATACCCGAAGATGCATAGGTTGCCTTGTCTTTATTCTGTTTGACATATTCAACCAGTTCTTTCACGTTGTTCACCGGCAATTTCGGATTAACCACCAGCACATTGGGCACCTTCGCAATCAGCGCAACCGGAGCAAAGTCCTTTTTCAGATCATAATTCAGCTTTTTGAACATGGTTGCATTTACCGAGCTGGCAATCGTCGTGACGATAAGGGTATACCCATCAGGCTTGGAACGGGCCACTTCGCTCATGGCAATATTGTTGCTGGCGCCAGGCTTGTTTTCCACAACAAAACTCTGTTTGAGTTCGTCACTCAGGCCTTTTGCAACAATCCGCGCCACCAGATCGGTCGTACCGCCAGGGGTATAACCTACCAGCACTTTCACGGGTTGTGCGTCGGGGTAAGCTGCAAGCGCGCTCCCGACCATCCCCATGGACACAACCGTTGAAATCAGCAATTTCTTGAATTTGATCATTTTTTGTCTCCGTAATTGGCGGGCTATACTCACCCTGCCTGTTTTCTCTCTGGACGTCCACATGTCGCCAACGTCTGATCCTGATTATTGCATAAGTGATTCGTCTTTCAGAAAAGTGTTTCATCTTTTAGAAATTACATTCGCAATTGAAATCAAATGCGACTGACATTTCAATTGACATTATATCGGGCTATTTATATAGTTGTCATACAAGTAAATAAAACATCAGACATCTTACATTAATAAATCGACAAACCGGAGACAAAGCTTATGATCTATCGACTGATTGGCACGGCCCTGATATTGGGCATTACCGCGGCCGGAACAGCAAATGCGGCCTACCCCGACAAACCGATAAGAGTGATTGTGCCCTTTGTGCCTGGTGGCTCATCGGACATTACCGCACGCGCCATCGCGCCTGGAATGGAAAAAATACTGGGGCAGACAATTGTGGTCGAGAACAAGCCAGGTGCCAATGGCGCCATTGCTGCTCAGGAACTGAAACGATCCAAGCCTGACGGCTATACCCTGATGGTCGGTTCGATCGGAACGTTTGCCATCAACGAAGGGCTGTACAAAAATCTGTCCTATAAGCCAAGTGAAGATTTTGACTATGTCAGCCAGTTGGTGCGCAATCCCAATGTGCTGGTCGTTTCCTCAAAAATCCCTGTCAAAACCGTAGCCGAACTGATTGATTATGCGGGCAAACATCCGGATCAGATTTCCTATGCATCGTCCGGCACAGGTTCATCCGACCACCTCTCCGCCGTCATGTTCCGTCAGCGGAGCAATACCACGGGGATTGATGTGCCTTACAAGGGAGGAGCTGCCGCCATTGCCGATTTGCTGGGTGCACAGGTGGACGTGTCATTCCAGAATCTGGGGGCGGTATTGAAGCATATCCAGAGCGGCAAATTGCGCGCGCTTGCCGTTACCGGAGCCGAACGAGCCCCTGACCTGCCAGACCTGCCCACCATGGCCGAAGCCGGTATCAAAGATATGGTGGTTTATTCATGGCAAGGGGTAGCGGCACCCAAAGGCACGCCCAAGGAGATCATCGACAAACTACACCAGGCCATCAGCGAGAGTCTGAAGCAGCCTAAAACGCAGGAAACCATGAACAAACTGGGATTCACCGTTGTCGGCAACAGTCCTGAAGAATTTACGACTTTCCAGAAGCAGGAAGTCAGTCAGTGGACTGAGCTGATCAAGGCTGCCAATCTGAGCCAGTAAATGCATTTGGGGGCATGACTGGTCCCATCTGTTATTCAGCTGCCATGGCAGGCATTCAGCTTGCATGGCAGCCGGGTCAGCCTCATCCAACAAAAATCACAATCGCCAGGATCGACCGTTAAGCGTCGGTTCCTTCTTCGCTATCGGCAAACTGCATGGCCCACATACGGGCGTAGACGCCGTTAGCCTGCAACAATGTCTGATGAGATCCCTGTTCTACCACCCTGCCCTGATCCATCACCAGAATCCTGTCAGCATCCACAATGGTAGACAGGCGATGCGCAATGATCAGGGTACTTCGATCTTCGGTAATTTTATAAAGCTCGTCCTGTATCGCTCTTTCAGTTCTCGTATCCAGCGCGCTGGTGGCTTCGTCCAGAATCAGTATGGGCGGATTCTTCAGAACGGTACGGGCAATGGCAACACGCTGTTTTTCGCCGCCTGACAGTTTGAGCCCTCGCTCTCCGACTGGCGTTTCATACCCTTCGGGAAGAGACATGACAAACTCATGGATGCTGGCCGTTTTTGCCGCTTCGATGACGTCTTCATGAGTCGCATCGGGGCGACCATAGGCAATGTTGTAGTAAATACTGTTATTAAAGAGTACGGTATCCTGCGGAACAATGCCGATATGCTGGCGCAGACTCAGTTGCGTATAGTCGCGGATGTCTCGGTCATTAATGGTAATGCGACCCTCAGTCACATCGTAAAAGCGGAACAACAGTCTGGACAGCGTGGACTTGCCTGCACCCGAGGTGCCGACAATGGCAACGGTTTCGCCTGCGTCAATGGTGAAGCTCACATCGTGCAGAATCTGCCTTTGCGGTTCATAGGAAAAACCCACGTGCTCGAAGCGGATCCGCGCGGAACGGGTATGCAGCTCGGTACTCTGCGGCTTGTCTTTGACTTCCTGATGTTGATCCAGGATACCGAACATGCGCTCCATATCCGCCAGAGAATTTTTGATCTCGCGATAAATGAATCCCAGGAAGTTCAGCGGTGCATACAGCTGCGTCAGATAGGCCGATATCAGTACGATATCCCCAACCGTCATTTCCCCCGTTGTTACCCGGGATGCCGACATCCAGAGCAGCGTCACCATGCCAAGCGTAATAATAATGCCCTGTCCTGCGTTCAGCAGATTCAAAGAAATCTGGTTCTTGACCGCAGAGTCCACCCATTGACCCAGATTGGTGTCATAGCGGTTGATTTCATAGGATTCGTTATTGAAATACTTGACCGTCTCATAGTTGATCAGTGCATCAATCGCCTGGGTGTTGGCCATACTGTCCAGACTGTTCATCCGTCGGCGCATGACCATGCGTCTCTCAGTCACTATCAGGGTGAACAGAATATAGCTCGCAATCGTCGCCACAATCACAACTGCAAACCAGATGTCGTAGCGAACGAGCAGGATGCCCATCACCATCACCAGTTCCAGCAGAGTCGGAAGAATATTGAACAGCGTAAAATTGAGTAGGAATCCGATACCTTTGGTACCACGATCCATGTCCCGGCTCAGACCGCCTGTCTGACGTTGCAGGTGATATCGAATGGACAGGCCGAACAGATGCGTGAAGATGGCAGTTGCAATTTTCTGTATTGACCCCTGAGTAACCTTGGAAAACAGGGCATCGCGCATTTCAGAAAACACACTGCTGGAGATTCTGGCAAAACCATAGGCGATCAGGGCTGCAACCGGCAGAACCAGTGCCGTTTTCGGCAGACTGAGCTGGTCGACAATCTCCTTCAGGTAAACGGGAAGCATCACACTGGCGACCTTGGCAATCACCAGACAGGCCAGCGCGGCTATCACGCGCCACTTGAACATCCATACGTAAGGCAGCAGCGAAAAGATAACGCCAAAGCCCTTTTTCCTTGCGGAGCGTGCCGTATCGGTTTGTGTCTTGCTATTTGCTGATGAAGTCATTGTGATCAAATCGGTGGCAACGGACGCTGTGCAATGGCACCTCGTCCGGAACAGGCTTAAGCGCCTGACGCATTTCGCAGCCCTGAATGCGATGTGGACAACGATCCAGGAAAAAACAGCCTTGTGGCAGGGTCCGGTTGCCCGGCAATTCCGGAATGGCCTGCACTCCGATATCCGGCAGGGTCGCGCCCAGAACCGGGACGGCATCGAGCAGCAACCGGGTATAGGGATGACGACGCTGGTCCAGTACCTGCGCGGTCTCGCCCAGTTCAACGATCTGTCCCAGGTACATGACGGCAATGCGATTACTCATGTGCCGGATAACAGAAACGTTATGCGATATCAGAATATAGGTCAGCTGATGGTTTCGCTGGAGATCAAACAGCAGATTGATGATTTGCGCCTGTACCGAAATGTCCAGTGCAGAGGTGGGTTCATCCAGTACGATCACATCAGGATCCGAGGCCAGCGCGCGCGCAATCGCGATACGCTGACGCTGCCCGCCTGAGAATTCATGCGGATAGCGATCCAGATAATCAGGCGTCAGACCTACCTGCACGGCCAGTCGCCGCGCACGTTCGCGCATCGCCGCTTCTGTCGATTCTCCCTTCACATAGGAAGGCTCGGTAATGATCTTCCAGACAGGCAACCGGGGATCCAGAGAAGATTGAGGATCCTGAAAGACGATCTGAACATTGGGCTTTTTGCCTTCCGCTCCCCAGCGCAGCAAACCATCCGTGGGTTGCAGCAAACCCATCAGCACCTGTGCCAGTGTCGTCTTGCCGCAACCGGACTCACCGACCACACCCAATGTTTCCCCGCGTCTGACGGTCAGGTCCACACCATTGAGCGCATGCGCCCAGGCTTGCGGCTGACCACGCCAGTTACGCTTTAACGGGAATCGCACATGAACATTGTCCAGCGTCAGAACGGAATCAGTCATGTTCGACCTCTTGCGTTGTCATCCAGCACGCCGCCTGATGAGTCTGATTAGACTGATCATTCTGGTTATCCTGATGAGCCAGGCCGTCAGAGACCGGCATGAGCGGCGGCACCTGGCTACAGGGCTCGCCCGCCAGCGCACAGCGATTGCGAAATGCACAGCCTTTTGGCAGATTCGCCAGATTGGGCACCTGTCCCGCAATGGCCTGCAAGGGTGCACCGGGCCTGGCATTCTCGGGGAGTCCAGCAAGCAGTCCGCGCGTGTACGGATGGGCCGGCGTATCGATCACTTCGCTTGTACTCCCCTTTTCGACCACGCTGCCCGCATACATGACATACACTCGCTCACAGAACTGCGAAACGACAGCCATATCGTGAGTGATCAGAAGGATAGCCGTGCCGGTTTTGCGGGCGCGTTCACGCAACAGCATCAGTACCTGTTTCTGAACCGTTACGTCCAGCGCCGTTGTTGGTTCGTCGGCAATCAGCAGCGAGGGCTGACAGGAAAAGGCCAGTGCAATCATGATCCGCTGGCGCATTCCGCCTGAAAGTTCAAACGGATAGGCATCAAAAACCTGTACCGGATCGGCAATATGCATGTCTCGCAGCAGATCAATAGCCCGCTCGCGTGCCTGCTTCCTGGACAGCGGTGTATGGCGCACAATGACATCTGTAATTTGCCGACCCACTTTCATGGTGGGGTTGAGCGCCGTCATGGGTTCCTGAAAAATCATGGCCATGTCCTTGCCCCGGATATGGCGCATTTCTCTTTCGCTTGCATCCAGAAGATTTTTTCCGGACTTGTGGATGCTGCCCTGCCGGACGACATAGCTGTTCTTTGGAATAAGACGCATGCTCATCATGGCAGTGACCGACTTGCCCGAGCCGGACTCACCAACGATACCTACGATTTCTCCGGGTTGCACCTGTATGGATACGCCATTGAGCGCACGCACAGCCCCTTTATAGACAGGAAATTCGATATGCAGATTGTCGATATCCAGCACAGGCAGGCCTGCGCGCTGCGCATCCTTCTGCGCCATTGTGATGTTTGTGGCGGAATAACCTGCAGAGGTGGACTGGGTGTTAGTCATCATCTTTTCACCTGTTTTATTTCACCTTCTGTTTTGGATCCAGCATATCACGAACGCCATCGCCCACCAGATTGAAGCCGATAGCCGTAATCAGGATAGCAACGCCCGGGAAGGTTGAATACCACCATTGATCCAGCAGATAATTTCGGCCGGAAGCGATCATCGCACCCCACTCTGCTGTGGGCTGCTGCGCCCCCAGGCCGATGAAACCCAGCGCTGCCGCCATCAGTATGGCATTGCCGATATCCAGGGTCATCTGTACGATGACTGGCGGCAAGGCATTGCGAAACACGTGCCAGCGCACAATATGCGCCTTGCCGGCACCAAAGGTCTGTGCGGCACGAACATAGGCCATTTCGCGGATACTCAGCGTCTGACCGCGGGCAAGCCGTACATAATACGGAATACGCACGACGGTGATGGCAATCATCGCATTGAACAGGCTCGGGCCCAGCGCCGCAGCCAGTGCCATGGTCAGAACCAGCGAGGGTACAGACAGCACAATGTCCATCAGGCGCATGATGATGGTGTCTACGCTGCGGCCGATAATGCCGGAAAAACAGCCGATAATCGAGCCGATAATGCTGGCCATAAATGCCACAAAGATGCCGACACCGATAGACTGACGACCTCCATAAAGAACGCGACTGAACAGGTCACGACCCACCTCGTCCGTCCCGAAAAGGTGTTCGGCCGAAGGAGGCAACAGTCTGCTGCCCAGATCAATGGCGTCCGGATCGTGGCCCGCTATCAGGGGAGCCAGCGCGGCCGCTGCACACATCAGAATGATCAGCACCAGACCCAGCATCATCATGGGGCTGTGCTTCAACTGATACCAGAAATAAGCCAGGGATTCAATTCGTTGCGAACCGGCAGTGGTTGTATTCATCAGCCTGCATCCTTGATACGTGGGTCCAGCACACTGTAGAGCAGATCGACAAGCATATTGAGCAGGACATAAACAAACGACACCAGAACCGCAAAGCCCATCACTGCCGGAAAATCCAGCGCCTGTATGGACTCGATGACGTACAGGCCCATACCCGGCCAGCCGAATACGGTTTCAGTGAGCACGGCACCGTATAGCAGATCGCCCATCGCCAGACCCAGCACGGTGACTGAGGGGATCAGCGCATTGGGCAGCGCATGGCCGAGTATCATCTTCCAGCGTCCCAGACCGTAGGCCTGGGCCGTGCGTATGTAATCTTCCGAGAGCTGCTCCAGCATGGACGAACGGATTTGTCGCGCCACCACACCCAGATGCACGAAGCTCAGCGTAAACGCAGGCAGAATCAGATGCTCCACTGCACTCCAGAAGATATCCCAGTCTCCGGCAATCAGCGAATCAATCAGAAAAAATCCGGTTACTCTGGGCGGATCGCCCAGCAGGCCATCTATTCGTCCGCCGGAAGGCAGCCAGGATAATTGTCCATAGAAGATAATCAGCAGACCAAGACCCAGCCAGAAGGCGGGCATGGAAATGCCTGTGACGGCCAGCGTGCGAGCAATCTGATCAATCCAGGAGTTCTTGTAAACGGCCGACAGCACACCCAGCGGGATGCCAACCAGCATGGAGAAAATCAGGGCAACAATGGCCAGTTCAAGCGTGGCAGGAAAGAAAGACAACAGATCGTCAATCACCGGACGCCCGGTCCGGATGGAAGTTCCCAGATCTCCGTGCAACAGCCCCTTGAGATAGACCCAGTATTGCTGGTATAGCGGAAGGTCCAGACCCAGTTTCTGGCGGATACCGGCCACAATCTCGTCGGTGGCCCGGTCGCCTGCGATCAGGCGTGCGGGATCCCCGGGAATCATGTGCGACACAATGAATGTGATGATTGATACGCCCAGCATGACCAGAATCAGCCATGGCAGGCGTTTGCGCAAAATCTGGAAAAACAAAATAAGCCCTTTTGAAGTTGGCAATACTCCTTTGGGTTGCCCCGGAGCGCCCGCGACCTGCGGTCCCCTGGCGGGACCGCAGTGTCATGTCGCGGAAAAAGCGGCCGTATCAGTATGTGCGAAGACTGTTTTCAGTCTACTGAACACAGTCAGTCTTTGGAAATATCCACGACGTTGTATACATCATGAAGCATCGGATTGTACGCGTAACCTTTTACATTGTCGCGCAGGCCCATTTCGTTGCTATGCTGGAACAGGTAGACATAAGCATAATCTTTGAGCACCTGCTTCTGGGCTTCCTGATACAGACTGGTCCGTTTGGCCTGATCCGTTTCTTCGGCGGCCTGGCGCACCAGTTTGTCCACTTCGGGGTTGGAATAGAACGAACGGTTACCCGGCAAACCCTGTTTGCTCGAATCAAACCAGTAGTTCATGAACATGAACGGATCGGCAAAGTCTGGTGACCAGTTGCCGATGGAGATATCAAAGTCTCCCTTGCCCAGACGATCACGCATGGTGGCATTGGCCAGTTTTTCCAGTCTTACCTTGACACCAACAGCCTGCAGGCTGGCCTGGACAGACAGCGCAATAGGCTCCCAATACGGCTCTTTGGTTGAGTACAGCAAGGTCAGCGGTTTATCGGGCACGGCATCACCAATACTGGCCTTGGCTGCGGCAACATCAGTTTTGAAGGCCGGGGCTGAGTCATCATGCGCCCACATCCCTTCAGGAATGGGTCCGTTCAGGGGCTTGGCTTCGCCATTCATAATGCCGTTGATCATACCGTTGTAGTCCACCGCTTCTGCAATGCCTTTGCGCAGTTCCACTTTGCTTAGCGGACCGGTTTTGTTATTGAGATACAGGTAAGACACCAGCAATGACGGAACTTTCTTGAAGACAACGCCTTTGGCGTTCTGCATGGCTTTGACCTGATCGGACTGCATGCTGCCTACGATGTCCAGATCGCCATTCTGCAATTGCAGGCGGCGGGCAGAGGCTTCGGGCACAATCTTGAACGCGACTTTTTCCAGTGACGGCTTTTTGGGCCCGCCATAGTTCGGATTGCGCTCAAGAATCAGGCTCTGACCCTTGTTCCATTTAGCCAGTTGGAACGGACCTGAACCTGCCGTGTGGCCGGCCAGGTATTTTTCTGCACCACCGGCTTCTTTTTCCACTGCCGGATTGATAATGCCGGCGCCGTTATTGGCAAGAATATTCAGGAACGGCGCAAAAGGCTTGTCCAGTTTGAATTCAACGGTCATTGGATCTTTGACCGTGACCTGCATGCTTTCGGGGAATGGTTCTGATGGGCCTTGTTTCATTTTCATGAGGCGGTCGAAGCTGTATTTCACCGCCTCAGCGTTGACGGGCGTGCCATCACTGAATTTCTGCCCATCATTGAGCGTGAACGTCCAGGTCAGCTTATCAGGTGAGGTAGTCCAGCTTTTTGCCAGATCACCTTCGACTTCCGTGGAGCCGCCATCTTTGTATTTGATAAGACGCTGATAGCTTGGATAAGTGATGGACCAGTCATTATTGTCCATGGTGACTGCGATATCCAGCATCTGCGGATCTGCACTTTTGGAAATCACCAGCATATTTTTGGGCGTGGCAGCACTCACGGAAAAACTGGCGGACAGTCCCAGGGCGGTGGCACAGGCCACAGAGACGGCGCTTTTTATAAACTGACGGCGAACTGACATAATATTGACTCCGAAAGACTGTCCTGACGCGTAGCGGCAGCATTGGATCAGGCTGCCAGATCATGCCCGGGCACAAAAATGCCGTGCAAACGTTTCCGACAGTGACTGAAAATGAGGTGGAGAACAGAAAATTGCAACCGACATATGTCGGAAGCGTAAGCAATCTTAGCAAAAGTCATTCGAATAGGAAATAGTCAAATATCCCTATGTGGTGTAACGGGCCGACAGTTGTCTATACGGTGACCAGCGGACTGTCAATCATCGGGTAGCTGCGGGCATTGGGCAGTTCATAATGCCACCATTCAGACTTGATTCCCTTGAAGCCCGCATGCAGCATGATGCCCAGCAAGAGCAGACGATGACGCTGCACTTGCGCGGGCAGATCTGCATAATCATGGTGGGACGCATCTTCCATCGAATCAAAGCCTGTCCCCATATCCAGTTCAATGCCCTTTTCATCAAGCAACGTCACGTCTACTGCCGCGCCTCGTGAATGATTCGAGCCCTGAGAAGGATCTGCCACATATTGAGGATCCGCTAGCGTTTCCCAGAAAATGGCCTGTGCCGCTGCCGGCCGGTAGCCATCGAATACCTTGAGCGTGTAGCCTGCAGACCGGGCCAGCTGTGCCGCGCGTTTGAGCAGAGGCGCGGCATCCTTGTGCAGAGCACACTGAGCCGTCTGATACACCACCTTGCCGGCGATGTTATTACAGGTGCCATAAACCAGGTCTATCACCACACCGTAATCGGCTTCGGTAATAATTTCCAGATCCTGGCCGCTTTCTCGGGTATCCATGTACGCTCCTGCCTTCAAGGATTTTATTTCTGAACTTCAGATTTTAAGCTTCATATACTTCTGCTTCAGCATTTTGGCTTTTGGACCTCAATGCCTGAACTGCAAAGTCTGAGTTTCAATGCCTGAACGACAACGTCTGAGCGTCAATGTCAGAGCGTCAACTTTCAGGCTTGAATTGCCAAAATTATCATTTTAAGCTTCAAACAAAGACATCACATTATCGCGTCAGACATTCTGAGCATTATTCTGACTATCCTTGTCCGCTTCATTCTTGTCGACATTCAGCCCGTCTACCGCTTGCAGCAGTTTCAGAATCAGGGCTTCACGCTCCATTTCCGATTGTGTGGCGGGACTGGCTGCCAGCTCCTGTTCATTTTCCACCACGCTGATACTGTAGTCGGGATTACGGCGAATCAGAGAACGCAGATCCATGGCTGCCAGACGGGCCGGAAACTGCCCCGCTTCCTTAGGATCAGCATAGGCTGGAGAAAGCAGCAATGTGGCGCCATCGGCCGCCACAAACCGACTGCGGAATGCGCCGTCGTCATCTCGGAAGGTGATAAAACGCGCAGACTTGCCGCTTTTCTTTTTAGCAGGTGCTGCGGCAGACTGACGGCTGGCACGACGCAGACCAACCGCTTCCCGTATTTCCTGCATGAGCGGCGTTGCCAGCTTGCGGGCTTTTTCGGCGCCGGCCTGCAAAATATCTTCGATCGTGTCGGGATTCTCAATCAGGCGGTTGTACTCTTCGCGCATAGGCGCAAGGATACCTTCCAGATGTGTGGCCAGTTTCGTTTTCGCGTCGCCCCAGCCCATTCCATCAGCAAGTTCCTTGCGGAAGGTTTCTGACTCCTGCGCGGTCGCAAAGGCTTTATAGATCAGAAAAAGGTGGGACGCGTCTGCGTCCTTGGCCTCACCCGGCGCACGTGAATCGGTCACAATCCGCGAGATGGCATTTGGCAGCGCTTTTGCACCGCCTTCAAAAAGCGGGATGGTGTTGTTGTAGCTCTTGGACATTTTGCGTCCGTCCAGACCGGGCAGCGTTGCAACGTCTTCGT
This sequence comes from Pseudomonadota bacterium, assembly GCA_023422555.1. Classification (GTDB taxonomy): domain Bacteria; phylum Pseudomonadota; class Gammaproteobacteria; order Burkholderiales; family Burkholderiaceae_B; genus Advenella. The sequence continues at coordinate 722 of JAFAGQ010000214.1, read as the reverse complement.
CAATCTGCACTTCGGGCAGCACGAAATATTCGCGCCCTGCTCCGTACTGGTGATTGAAGCGCTGCGCGATGTCGCGAGCCATCTCCAGATGCTGGATCTGATCCCTGCCCACGGGCACCCGATTGGCATTGAACATCAGAATATCGGCTGCCATCAGAATGGGATAAGAGAACAGGCCCATATTGATGCCATCGTCCGGTTCCTCGCCCTTGGCGGTGTTGATGTCCACAGATGCTTTGTACGCATGCGCACGGTTCATCAGGCCTTTAGGCGTGACACAGGTCAGGATCCAGCTCAGTTCGGGGATTTCAGGAATGTCCGATTGGCGATAGAACGTGACTTTTTCAGGATCCAGCCCCGCAGCCAGCCAGGTTGCCGCAATTTCCAGACGGGAGCGTGCAACGCGTTCTGAATCATCGCACTTGATCAGCGCATGATAGTCCGCCAGAAAAAAGAACGCGTCAACCCCAGGCTCACGGCTGGCATTCACGGCCGGGCGAATGGCGCCGGCGTAATTGCCCAGATGGGGAGTTCCGGATGTGGTAATGCCAGTCAGGACACGGACGTTGCCGCGATTCCCGTTGACGTTTGAAGAGGATTCAACGCTCATAATCTTGTTCCAGCTGCATTTATCAAAGTTTCACAGACGTGCGTCTCTGAGACTCAAGGTATTCTTTGGACTGCATTTCGGTAATACGCGATACAGTCCGGTGAAATTCGTT
>JAFAGQ010000189.1 GCA_023422555.1 Pseudomonadota bacterium | reverse complement strand
TACGAATTTTTGCATGATGAATGTGTACCTGGAATGGGATGTGACCGGAATGGCTACAATAGCATTGTAATACGAACTGGACGTTCCGATCCATGACAAGAAAAATTGTCCATATCGATATGGATGCATTTTATGCTTCTGTTGAATTGCGCGAGAATCCGCAACTCAAAGGGCTGCCTGTTGTTGTCGCCTGGGACAGTATTCGTTCTGTGATTGTCGCTGCGTCCTATGAAGCGCGAAAATATGGTCTGCGCTCTGCCATGTCGGTCAGGCGGGCGCGCGAGTTGTGCCCGCATGCCATATATATCTCGCCGAACTTCACCTTATACCGCGATGTTTCTCGCCAGGTGCGATCCATTTTTTTGCAGTACACGGATCGCATTGAACCGTTATCACTGGATGAGGCTTATCTGGATGTCACCACCAACCATAAAAATATTGCGTCAGCAACGGAAGTGGCGCGTCGCATCCGAGAAGAGATTTATCGTCAGACATCGCTGACGGCTTCTGCCGGCATTGCGCCAAATAAATTTCTTGCCAAGATTGCGTCGGATTGGAATAAACCCAATGGCATGTGTGTCATTCCCCCTTCCAGAGTCGAGCAGTTTCTGCAGGAGTTGCCACTGGAAAAAATACCGGGCGTAGGTCGTGTAACGCTGGCCAAGTTTCACCGTTTGCAGATGAGAACGGTGGGCGATTTGCGTTTGCGCAGCGAATGGGAACTGTCTTTTCATTTTGGCAAGCATGGAAGACGGTTATATGAACTGGCGCGTGGTATCGATCTGCGAGAAGTGGACGGGAATCAGGAGTCGCAGCAGATCTCCACCGAAACGACTTTTGATCGTGATCTGCCGTTTCATGAACTGAATGCACCACTGGATGCGATTGCCGGCAAGCTGTGGGACCAGATTCTTCGCAAACGCAAGTTTGGCCGGACTGTGACACTCAAGCTGAAGACCGCATCTTTCAAGATTCTGACCCGGTCTCAGACATATTCGAGTCCACTGTATTCCGTGGATGACGTCAGGCAGGCTGCGGCTGCACTGCTTGCGCGAATAGATCCGCAAAAACGACGTATGCAATATCGGCTGCTCGGCCTGGGGGTCAGTACTTTTGCTGAAGTTCAGGACGAAGAAATTCAGATGTCATTGCTATAATTCGGCGGCTTCTCTAAAAGTGCCGCTAAGTGCCGCAGCCCTGGAGAAGATTTCAGTTGTGATTACTCTGAGTAAAGCATTGATGACTGCCGTTACAGTCGTGACTTAAGGTATAGACCGCAAGATGTGTCAATCGAGCTAAATCCCATTATGGGCGCTGTCGCCATTGACAAGATTTTCAGTTGAAGCTCTGGGGATGATAAATTGAATGGGGTGGGAGATTTTCAGAACGAAAAATCCGCAGGCGAGAAATTCGCGGACCGCAGCTGGAGAATACCAATCGCGGTCCGCGAATGACAGATCAGGGTTTCAGCCGATCTTTCAGTCGTTTTGATAGCTCGGCCATATCTGTGCGGCCAGCAAGTTTCTGCTTCAGAATGGCCATGGCCTTACCCATGACTGCCGGCCCGGTAACGCCGTCTGCTGTGACCTGCGTGAGAGCTGCGTCCACCGCCTCTTGTACTTCCTGCTCTGACGCCTCTTCAGGCAAAAATTCCTTAAGGACTTCAAGTTCAGCCTTTTCCGCTTCGGCCGTTTCGGTACGCCCGGCGCTTTCAAAAGCAGCAATGGATTCTTTGCGTTGTTTGACCTGTTTCTCGATGATGGCCAGTACCTGATCATCACTCAATTCTACGCGGTCATCAATTTCTTTCTGTTTGATGGCGGCCTGCAAAAAACGCAGGGTACCCAGTCTGGCCGTCTGTTTGGCGCGCATGGCCTCCTTGACGGCATCAGATATAGCGACTTTTATGGAAGACGACATGGATTGATTCCGGAATGGTAAGATTAGAGACATATTATGGCATAACTTTTTCGGAGACATATATGACGGAAATAAACACTTCCCAGATTCTTCTCCCGGAAGGTGAGGCTCACGGCCAGCTCTTTTTTATCCTGAATGACGAAAGTTTCCAGGCCACCAATATGCCGTTTCTTCTCGGTGCCATCCGCACAGAATTTCCAGATGCGGTAATACAGATGGCGACCATTAAACTGGGTGAAGACACGACGTGGCTTAATCCTGAAGAAGGCGAAACGGACGCAAATCTTGCCTCGCGTCTGGGGGCCGGCATACAGGCACTTGAGCAGGACATTCGCAGCAGCCAGAGGACTCACGGTGTGCTCAGTGAAGCCACGGCTGTGATCGGAGTGGGTATGGCCGGTAATCTTGTGCTCGGTCTCACGCTACTTGACGAGCCCGTGGCAAGCCGACTCATCACTTTCGGTGCCAGATTTCCGGCTTATCCGCTTGAACTTACTCTGGATACGACGATTCATTTGCTGCATGCAGACCGGGATCTTGTTGTGCCGTCGAATCGTGCGCGCGAAGCCCATGATCACATGGCCCAGTTGCAGGCCGATGCCACGATTGATATAGCCATGAATACGGGAGATTCGTTCAGCGAGATTCTGATTGGCAAAATGTTCGAAAGACTGAAAACATGTGTACCGCTCAGATATTGGCGCTATGCAGGTGAGGCGGAGAAGCCCGAGGGAGAGGCGACGAACCGCGAATCGGATGCCTCACTTCACTGAAGATAAAAAACAGTCGGGCAAAGTAAACGGGCAGCCAGAAGGCTACCCGGTAGATCCCGGAACACCCCATGGGGCATTCCGTTATAAGACGCGTGATCTGTTGGTGAGACTTAGAGCAGGGTAGGATAATCCTGCTGAACCATGTGTCTGACCCGGACCGCATCAGCAAAGCGGGTCAGACCACCGTCTGCGTTCAGTAATACGACGGCAACTGGCCGATGGTCCATTTCAGTCATCATAACCAGGCAATCGCCGGCTTCACGGATATAACCTGTTTTGGAAAGCAGAATATTCCAGTTGCTATTGCGAATCAGGCGATTGGTATTGCGATAACGTTGTTCCCGACCATTACTGGTCACAATTTCGTATTTGTCGCTGGTTGTAAATTCACGGATCAGTGGTTGCTGGTGAACGGCCTGCATCAGCCGGACCAGATCGCGCGGAGAAGAGACATTCTGCGGAGACAGGCCAGTGGGTTCCATAAAGCGGGTGCGTGTCATACCCAGCTGACGAGCGCGGCTGTTCATTTCACGTACAAAGGCATCCAGACCGCCGGGATAGGTGCGTCCAAGCGCATGGGCGGCCCGATTTTCAGAAGACATCAGTGCAAGGTGCAGCAATTCCTTACGAGTAAGGACCGTGCCAACCGACAAACGCGAAGCGGATTTCTTGACGCGATCCACATCGTCAGCCGTGACCATGATTTGCTCGTTCATGTTCAGGTTGGCTGTGGTAATGATCAGTGCTGTCATCAGCTTACTGATGGACGCAATGGGACGGATGACGTCGGAGTTTTTGGAGTACAGAACGCGGTTGTCGGTCAGGTCAACCACATAGGCGACCTGGGAGCGTACGATACCACCATTATCGGCCTGGCCGACAACGGTGCTGGCAAGAGGAAGGGCATCGTATGTCTGACCGCCATCATCTTCCTGCGCGAAGCTGGAAACAGGTACAATGGAACCCGCAGACAGCACAACGGCTAGGCACGCGGCCAGCGTTTTTCTTAGAAATTTTTGCATAGGATCGTCACGAACAAATTGGATCAGGGTCTGCGCAATTATAAATAAAAATTTAAAAAAAATATATTTATTAATGGGTTAGGGGCGATTTCTAAATTCGTTCTTAAGTAGTTGGATCAGATGCATAAGCAATATTTGCATGTATTTAGATATAATTTCGCCGACGATGTCCGCATTGTCCTGCAAATTACGTTAATTCAATCGAAGTTGTATCAAATATTTTCAGCACCCGAAATTTAGGTAAATGTCGCAATTGCAGGGTTATCTCGCATGAGTGAGAAGGAGAACGATAAAATATTGCTTTCCTTTCAGGCTATTTTCCATTCATCCGGTATTCATTGTGTCAGACACTCATCATCACCATCAGATTGCATACGGCGGCGCCGCCCTGACTCCTTTCAGAAAAGAGCGACTGCTTGCGGCACTTGCGCAGGCGGGCATACCGGTACAGGACGTGATCGCGCGTTACGAGCATCATGTTTTTACCGAGGGTACTGTCGCACCAGAAGACCAGGCACGTCTTACGCAGCTGTTAACTTATGGGAGCCGCGTCGAAGAGGTACCCGCAGACGATGCACTTGTCATACGCGTATTGCCCCGGCTGGGAACCATCTCCCCGTGGGCCAGCAAAGCCACGGACATCGCACACAATTGCGGCCTGACGGCGGTGCGACGCATAGAGCGTGGTACTGAATATCGGTTTGTCGCAAGAAAGGGCCTGCTGGGTGCAAAAAAACTAACGCCAGAGCAACGCACGCAGATCGCCTCCCTTATTCATGATCGCATGACAGAATACGTTGTGGACGCCGCGTTCGACGCGTCTGTGCTCATGGAGACACTGGCCGGCAAGCCTCAAACACAAATTCCGGTTCTGGAGCAGGGCAGATTGGCACTGGAATCGGCCAACCAGCAGCTTGGGCTGGCGCTCTCGGATGTCGAGATCGATTATTTGCACAAGTCATTCAGCGATCTTGGCCGTAATCCTACAGACGTTGAGCTGATGATGTTCGCGCAGGCGAACAGCGAACATTGTCGGCACAAGATTTTCAACGCCAGCTGGGAAATCGATGGCCAGGAACAGGAAGACACTCTCTTCGGCATGATTCGCAAGACGCATGCGGCACAGCCTAAGGGTACGATTGTGGCGTATTCAGATAATGCTGCAGTCATGGAAGGAGGGACCGCCAGCCGGTTTTATGCCGGCTACGATGGGAATGCATCCGCGACGGAGGCGCCAAAGTACGATCGCCATGTCCGCCTGACACATACACTTATGAAAGTGGAAACACATAACCACCCCACGGCAATTGCTCCATTCCCGGGAGCGGCCACGGGCGCTGGCGGCGAAATCCGTGATGAAGGCGCCACCGGGCGGGGTTCCAAACCCAAAGCCGGACTCACCGGTTTTACCGTTTCCAACCTGAATCTGCCCGAGCTTCCCGAATCTCGTGAAGCAGCTGCCTATGGCATGCCGGATCGTATTGCCAGTCCTTTGGATATCATGATTGAGGGTCCCATTGGCGGTGCAGCGTTCAATAACGAATTCGGACGTCCCAATCTGCTGGGTTACTTCCGTACCTTCGAACAAACCGTTGATGGCGTACGCTGGGGTTACCATAAGCCCATCATGATTGCGGGCGGCCTGGGTAGTATTGATGCGGCACTTACCCATAAAGATGTGATTCCAGGTGAAGCATTGCTGATCCAGCTGGGCGGTCCCGGCATGCGTATCGGCATGGGCGGTGGCGCTGCCTCTTCCATGAGTGCAGGAAGCAATAGTGCGCAACTGGATTTTGACTCCGTACAGCGCGGCAACCCCGAGCTGGAGCGCCGCGCGCAGGAAGTCATCGATCGCTGCTGGCAACTGAAAGAAGATAACCCGATTATCGCCATACATGATGTGGGTGCTGGCGGTTTGTCCAACGCTTTCCCCGAACTGGTAAATGATGCTGGCAGGGGCGCTATTTTCGATTTGCAGCAGGTGCATCTGGAAGAATCAGGCATGTCTGCTGCTGAAATCTGGAGCAACGAGGCTCAGGAACGTTACGTCCTGGCTATTCTGCCAGACGATCTGCCGCGTTTTGAAGCGATCGCAGCCCGCGAGCGCTGCCCGTTTGCCGTGGTGGGCGTTACTACCACAAAGCGTCATCTGAAAGTGTCTGACGGCGAGGGTCTGCCGGGCGTCACGCCTACCACTACCGTTCATAGTGAACAATCACCGGCACCTGTTGACATTCCTATGGATGTGATACTTGGCAAGCTGCCACGCATGCAGCGCGAGGCAACGCATAAGGCGCGCAATCTCACAGAGATCGATGTCACAGGCCTTGATCTGGCTGATCTGGCCATGCAGGTCATGCGCCACCCCACGGTCGCCAATAAGTCTTTTCTGATTACCATCGGCGACCGCACCGTAGGCGGACTCTGCTCACGTGACCAGATGGTCGGTCCCTGGCAGATTCCCGTTGCCGACTGCGCGGTTACGCTGGCAGACTATGAATCTGTTCGTGGTGAAGCCATGTCCATGGGCGAGCGTACGCCACTGGCAATCGGTAATGCGCCTGCCTCCGGCCGCATGGCCGTCGCCGAGGCACTTACAAACCTGGTCTCTGCGGACGTCGCTTCGCTGGAAGATATCAAATTATCCGCCAACTGGATGGCCGCCTGCGGCTTTGAAGGGCAGGATGCCGATCTGTATGACACCGTCAGTGCAGTGTCTGAGTTGTGCCAGGAAATCGGGCTCTCCATTCCTGTTGGTAAAGATTCGCTGTCCATGCGTACCCGCTGGGAAGAAGAGGGTGAAACGCGCGAAGTCGTCGCGCCTGTGTCGCTCATTGTTTCGGCGTTCGCGCCCGTTACGGATGTGCGCAAGACAGTCACTCCGCAACTGATCACCGATCAGGGAGATTCAACACTCATTCTGATCGATCTTGGACAGGGAAAACAGCGTCTTGCCGGTTCGGTCCTTTCCAATGTCATCGACCAGTATGGCTCGGCCGTACCTGATATCGATGAGCCCGCGCTGCTGAAAACCTTTTTCCTGACCATCCGCTCTCTGGTAAACCGGGGGCTGGTGCTCGCCTATCATGACCGGGCTGATGGTGGTTTGCTGGCCACGGTTGCCGAAATGGCATTCGCCGGCCATGTCGGTGTGTCAATCAACCTTGATATGCTTACGTTTGATGAGTCCTCGGCAGACTGGGGCGACTACAAGATTCGTCCCGAGCAGGTTGCGGTACAGCGCAATGAGCTGACCGTCAAGGCACTCTTTAATGAAGAAGCGGGGGCCGTGATTCAGGTTCGAGCCTCACAGCGTGATGAAGTGTTGCAGGCGCTGCGTGCCGCGGGCCTTTCTCGTATTTCAAATGTCGTAGGGGCGCCAAATACCTCTGACCAGATCGAGTTTTATCGCGATGGCAGACGCCTTTTTGGTCTGGATCGGGTCGAGCTTGGCAAGGCCTGGAGTCAGGTCACCCACGAAATTATGAAACGGCGTGACAATCCGGCAAGTGCACTTGCCGAGCTGAACAGCTGGGATGATCGTGATGATCCAGGTCTGAATGCCGTTGTTGCGTTTGACCCTCAGGAGCAGATTGCTGCACCCTATATTTCAAGTGGCATCCGACCAAAAATTGCCATTCTGCGAGAGCAGGGATGCAACAGCCAGGTTGAAATGGCCTGGGCGTTTGATACTTGCGGCTTTGACGCCTATGATGTCCATATGACTGATCTGCTGTCAGGACGCACGTCTCTGGACGGTTTTCAGGCCATGGTTGCGGTTGGCGGCTTCAGTTATGGTGACGTTCTGGGCGCCGGAGAAGGGTGGGCACGCACGATTCGCTACAACGCATCGCTGTCAGAACAATTTGCCCGCTTTTTTGCACGCCCTGACGTCCTGGCGCTTGGCGTATGTAACGGTTGCCAGATGCTGGCAACCCTTGCCGATATGATTCCCGGAGCACAAGACTGGCCTCGCTTTACGTACAACCAGTCAGCCAAATACGAAGCCCGACTTAGTCTGGTGCAAATTGCCCAGTCGCCTTCGCTCTTCTTCACCGGTATGCAGGGAACGCGTGTGCCAATCGCGGTTGCGCATGGTGAGGGGTTTGCCGATTTCGGGCTGCAGGGCGATATCGGGGCGGTTCACACCGCAGCTCAATATGTGTCAGGCAAGGGTTTTATCACTGAAGCCTATCCGGCCAATCCCAATGGCAGTCCGCAGGGAATCGCTGCGGTAACCACTGCTGACGGCCGGTTCACCGTCATGATGCCGCATCCCGAGCGGGTGACGCGCAATGTCATGATGTCCTGGCATCCTCAATCCTGGGGTGAGCAGGACAGCGGTGGCGACTACACACCATGGATGCGCATGTTTATGAATGCGCGGGTGGCTCTGGGATAAGCCCACTGAACCATGGAATTTTCCGGCGACAGCACAAAGCCGGTTGATTCGCTCTGGGCGCAAGCGTATAATTTTGCTTTGCGCCCGGAGTTATTTCATGCGTCTCATTCAAAAAGCGCTTACCTTTGACGATGTTCTTCTGGTACCCGCGTACTCAAATGTGTTGCCGCGCGACACGTCTC
>JAFAGQ010000117.1 GCA_023422555.1 Pseudomonadota bacterium | reverse complement strand
CGCTGATGTCATATTCCTGTCATTGAACGGTCTTAAACTCTTGACATCTCACTTATAGCAGGCATCCTCATGGCACAACATACCAATTCCCGCTTTGATGCGGAACTCGAAGATATCCGCTCCCGCTTTCTCCGCATGGGTGGCCTGGTTGAGGCCATGATCGAAGACAGCATGCAAATTCTGTCAGAAGGCAATCTTGCTCTGGCGGAACGCGTCTTTGAACGAGAGAAGGAAGTCAATCGACTGGAAATGGATATTGACCATTCCATTGCGCAAGTGCTGGCCTTGCAGCAACCCACGGCGGTAGACCTGCGCCTGGTCATCTCTGTCTCCAAAATGCTGACGGATATGGAACGCTCAGGCGATGAAGCCGAAAAAATTGCCAAAATGGCACGGCGTCTGCACGAAAGCCCGACAAGATACGATCCGATTGTGGATATGACGCATTTTGGGGAAGCGGTGCAGAAAATGCTCAACCGCAGCCTGGATGCCTTTGCCCGCAAAGATGCCATTCTGGCGGCTGACGTTGTGCGCAGCGACAAGAAAGTCGACAAGGAATGGAAAGGTATTCTGCGTGAGCTCAGTAGCTACATGATTGAGGATCCGCGTACCACTACGGCGTGTATTGAACTGATCTTTATTGCCCGCGCGCTCGAGCGCATTGGCGATCACGCCAAGAACATGGCCGAACGCGTCATCTACCTGGTGCAGGGTGAAGATGCGCGTCACACCAGTGTCAAAAAAGTGGAATCCATGGCAAGGGGAGATGACGACTTCCCCGTCGCTTCAGAGAATGTATCGGACTCCGCGCCTGCGCCGGAAAGTACTAACTGATCTGAAAGGTTCAATGATCCCCATGAAAAAAACCGGGCCTGAGCCCGGTTTTTTGTTTCAACTGCCAACGTCTGCCTGATCAGGCTGAGGGTGGCACGTATCCCTGTGCTTCCACGTCTACGTCTTCAAACAGAAAGCTTTCCATCTGCTGCTGCAGATATTTACGCGCACGTGCGTCAGCCAGGTTCAGTCGGTTCTCATTGACGATCCGCGTCTGAATGTCAGTCCACTGTTGCCAGGCTTCCTTGGAAATGGAGCGCCAGATTTTTGCGCCCAATTCGCCCGGGTAAGGAGGATAGTCAAGACCTTCCGCCTCCTTCTTGAGTTTGACACATTGAATCATTCGGGCCATGGCAATCCTCGCTTAACGTTTTTTCGCTTAAAGTTTTTTAATAAAGATATGACTGTTACGACTACGATTGTAGTTCATTTGCTTTTCCTGGGGCAAATCACTGATCGTACCCTGTACGAAGCCACGCTTGATGAACCAGTGCGAGGTGCGGGTGGTCAGAACAAACAGCTTTTTCATACCCATGGCGCGCGCACGGGCTTCGGTATGGCGCAGCAGAATCTCGCCTTCGCCTGAACCCTGCCATTCCGGATTGACAATCAGACAGGCCATTTCCGCCATCTTGTCTTCGGGGAAGGGGTTGAGCGAGACACAACCGTAAATCACACCATCATGTTCCAGCACGGTAAAGCGCTCGACATCGCGCTCAATCACATGACGACCTCGCGGTACCAGCGTTCCATCGGCTTCCAGCGGTTCGATCAGCTGCACAATCGCACCAATGTCGTCAATGGTGGCGGCGCGCAGATCATCAAGCGTGTCTTCTACGACCATGGTGCCCACGCCATCATGGGTGAAATATTCCAGAAGAATGCTGCCGTCCAGGTCAAAAGGAATCAGGTGAGCGCGAGCCACACCGCGTTTAACTGCCTTTGCTGCGTGAGACAGATAGCTGCGCGTATCGGCATCCAGTGAACCATCGCGAATCAGTGCTTCGGCATCTTCGCGCGCAATCTCGGTGATGATTTCGCCGACGCTATCGCGAAGCATGCGATTGTTGGTCAGGAAGATGAGTTTTTCCGCACGCAGGGCAACCGCGGTACTGGTGGCAATATCTTCCATTGCCAGATTGAAAGCTTCGCCCGTTGGTGAAAAACCGATGGGAGAAAGCAGCACGACACCGCCATGGGACAGCACTTTTTTCATAGCGTCCAGATCAAACTTGCGCACTTTCCCTGTATGGCGGAAATCTACCCCATCAATGACACCTACAGGCTGGGCGGTTACGAAGTTGCCCGAAATAATATGAATCTGGGCGTTGGACATGGGCGTGTTGGGCAGCCCCTGGCTGAACGCGGCTTCAATATCCAGCCTGATCTCGCCGGCGGCTTCTTTGGCACATTCCAGGGCTTCGGCAGAGGTGGGCTCCAGGTCGCGTCCGAACTGAAAGGAAAACCCTTTCAGGCGCAGTTGCTCGTTGACCTGGGGCAGGCATCCGTGAACCAGTACAATGTGTACCCCCAGAGAGGTCAGCAGCGAAAGATCCTGAATCAGGGCATTGAGGCCCCCGGCCTGGATCAGATCACCACCAAATCCAACCACAAATGTCTTATTACGCAGCGTGTGCACATAGGGTGCGACCTCGCGAAACCATCGCACAAACTGTGCGGGAACAAATTCAGGTGCGT
>JAFAGQ010000394.1 GCA_023422555.1 Pseudomonadota bacterium | reverse complement strand
CAGGCAATTCTGCCAGACGCTTGAGCAGGGTGATTTCGGTGGGTGCCGTAAGCCTGCTGCTATCAGCATCAGACAGGGAGCCGGCAAGCTCCGGAGAATCACGCAGCAGCTTGCAGATACGCGCATGCGCATACTGGACATAATACACCGGATTCTCTTCACCCTTGGCCAGGGCCAGATCGATATCAAAGACAAATTCGGTGTCGGCCTTGCGTTGAATCAGAAAGTACCGGACGGCGTCCTGACCGACCCAGTCGATAAGATCGCGCATGGTCACATAACTGCCGGCCCGTTTGGAAATTTTGACTTCCTGTCCGTTGCGCATGACCTTGACCATCTTGTGCAGAATATAGGACGGATAGGTTTTAGGGATGCCCAGATCCAGTGCCTGCAGACCTGCACGGACTCGCGCAATGGTGCCATGGTGGTCCGTTCCCTGGATATTGATGGCGTGGGTGTACTGGCGGTTCCAGTTGTCTACGTGATAGGCCACGTCAGGGACGAAATAGGTATAGCCGCCATCAGACTTGCGCATGACGCGGTCTTTGTCGTCTCCGGTGCCAAGCTCTGTGGTCTTCAGCCACAGGGCGTTCTCATGCTCGTAGGTATGACCGCTGGCAATAAGCTTGTCTACGGTTGCCTGCACTTTGCCCTCTGAGTACAGCGAGCTTTCCAGGAAGTAATTGTCGAATTTCAATCCGAAAGCCTGCAGATCCAGATCCTGTTCGCGGCGCAGATAGGCCACGGCGAACTGACGAATGTCTTCGAGTGAATCCAGATTGCCGCTGGCGGTAATGGCGCGGTCGTCTGCCACCGCGGTTGCCTTGCTGACGTAATCGCGGGCGATATCGGCAATGTACTCGCCGCGGTATCCATCGGCGGGATAGGCCTCGTCATCGGGGCTGATACCACGGGCGCGGGCCTGCACACTGATGGCCAGATTATGAATCTGATTGCCACCATCGTTATAGTAAAACTCGCGCAGGACATCGTAGCCGCTGGCGCTTAACAGACGGCAGAGGCTATCGCCCAGCGCAGCCTGACGGGCGTGACCCACGTGCAGCGGGCCGGTAGGGTTGGCCGAGACGAACTCGACCATGACTTTTTCATTCCGGCTGGCGGCGTTGCCATACTGGTCGCCTTGTTTGGCGATAGTGTCCAGCACCTGCTGATGCGTGGCCTGTGTCAGACGCAGATTGATAAAGCCTGGCCCGGCCACTTCGGCAGACTCAACCACACCGGCGGCGTCGGGATTTGCCAGAATATGGGCAACAATTTCCTGGGCCAGTTCCCTGGGGTTACGTCGGGCAGGCTTGGCGATTTGCATGGCAACATTGCTGGCAATATCGCCGTGATCGGCCTGTTTTGGACGTTCCAGTTTGATAACCGGATTGGCGTCGGGGAGAATGGCGTGGGTGGCTGCCTGAAGCAGCGATAGTAGGTGTTGTTGCAGCTCGGGCAGCATGGCGTCCGGGGGGTTGGAAAAATAGCAAATTTTACCATACCTCACCTGTCTGCAGCTTCATGCCTGTTGTTTCCTGCAGCCACCGTGCGTAAGCGCGCACGTCCGCCAGACCTACAATGCTCGGGCCCAGCAGCGATCGCTCGTGACCGGGGGGAACCACCATGAAGGCGCCATAGAACTGGTCTTCGGCAGTCAATGGTTTTTTCGACGGCAGATCCCGACTGATGAACTGCTCGACTTGCATCCGCTGCTGACGACCCAGTGTTGTCAGCTCGTGTTGCCGCAGTAGGGCGTCTGCCTGCCCTTCAACACGGCGATCGAGGCTGAGGGAAGTGACGGACGGATCCTCGTAGCGATATCGCAGCAGACTATTGTGCAGAAGCGGATTGCGGATGCGCAAGGCATCGGATGGCAGGGCAAGCATGGGCACGCCGGCGCGTTGTGCCTGCCAGTACATCCATTGCAATGCCACGTTGCCCAGATCTCCCGGCTTTCCCGATGCATTGGCCACATGACCTGCATCCGCTTCCTGGATTGAGCCGCCAATGTCGGAATGGTTGCCGATAAAGCCGGTTTCATGAAAATTGCCTCGTTCACTGATGCCCAGCGGCGTCAGCGGAAACAGATCGTTGTACTCATTCAGCGCCACCGCGTGCGCCACCCATGCCCAGGCCGGAGACACCCGATAGTCATACGCAGCATTGTTCGATCCCAGCATGCCCAGTTGGGCGACCGTATCGAAAAGACCCATGAAACGAAAATCCAGACAGGCCGTGAGGGTGAGAGGCGTGCCCAAAGGCTGATGGGTGAATGGATCTGTCCGATCAACCCGAGCGCGGAACAGCCCGTCTTCAGTCTGTTTCATCAGGTGATTGGCAAAAATTCGCGCAGCCGTGGCGCCGCGCGAGAAACCGATGATGTCGATGGGAATATGGCCATTGCTTTCCCTGAGTCCTGGCGGATTCTGCAAAAGTGTATCGAGCAGGTTATACATCTGGGTGCGCACAAGATCGCCCACGGAATCGCCGGTCACCATATCGACAGGACGCAATACCAGCCCCAGCGGGCCAAGCAGATAGGGGCTTTGCTGCGAACGGGATGCGCCATGAAGCACGGGTGCAACCATTGCAGAGACGGCATCATAGGTGCCGGGACCACCCAGATAATGCACCGGCCCACCGACATAACGCTGCTGCAGTCTGAACACATTCGAGCGGGTTTTACTGCCCTGATTGAGCGTTCCGTCAAAAGCAAAAAGCAGCAGGCCCAGCGGGTCTGTGTAGCGGCGTGGCTGAGCCGCCGCGTATCCCAGCGGATCCTGACCGGGTAACGGACCCATGGGGTCGGGCTCAAGATAGTGCCCGAAAGCGGGATCGTAATTGCGGTAGCGGTTATCGAACCAGCCCGTCGCGGGATCTTCGTATTGCCCCGGGTAACGCAGTGCCAGATGCTGCTTTGCAATCAGCGATCGTAGCTGTCCGCCGGGTTCGGGCTCTGCAAGCCAGACCAGGAGGGTCTCGGCATCAGTGACGGCCAGTGGCAGGCCTTGGCTATCGGTGTGAATAAAATAAAGTCTGCCCGCGTAACGGGAATCCAGCCTGCGACGCAGGGCTGCGACAAAGTCGGGACTGCCCCTGGACGGCATGGCATGACTGAAATCCGGCGGATGCCGCTCGGCAAAGGAGGCGGGGAAGGCATAATCGATGAAGGCAACGGGGACATTGCCCGCATAGATGTAGCGCCGCGAAATGGCACCGTTTCTCGGGACACGCAGGGGAGCACATGCGGGAATGGCCCACTCTCCGGCAAGCTGGTTGTCCTGATAGTAAAACTGCATGTAGTTGGTACGATCCAGACGCGCGATGCGCTGCCCCAGCGCATTGTGCAGATTTCGCTGAATACGCATACCTTGCCGATAGACGGCCTGCAGCTGATGGCCGGGCCCGTACCGGGTCTGCCACTGCCCTACACTCAGGGGCAGTCCGCTGGCATCCCGCTGAATGCGGCTTTTTGTCGTTTCTCCTGCGTCATGGCGCGCCACGGCAGTACCTGTCGTATCCCAGGCAAACCAGACGTGCTGTCTGCGTCCCTGTTCCGGAAAGCCCGACGACATCGACATGGATGCCGGGTTCGCGCGCTGCGATTCGGTCGACAGCAGGACAGGTTCAGACTGGGTGTGCTGGCTGTGATAACGCTGTTGCACCCAGCCGGCCATGCGCTGGTGCCTGGTATATAGAAAATCTCTGCGCACGGCTCTCGCCTGTCCCGGAAATGCAAAGACTTCGGAGAGCACCCGGCCATCAGGGGCTACGGAACGCAGCTGTGACAGAATGAGCCGGCCGGATGCGTCTGACACATTCAGCTGTAGGTGGCCGCTTGCCTGTTGTCGTTGCCACTGTTGTGATAGCTGCTGCTGTCTTTGCCTGTCTGAATGCGACTGTGATTGGGGCCATTGTAGATACCGCCTCCGGGCCACCACCTGATTGCCGAAAGCAAGGTCGTTCGGCCCGGTCATGCTGACCACAGGATGACGGTGTCTGCTGATGTCTTCCCAGGTGATACTCAGCAACCGTCCCTCTGGTGAATAGCGGTATTGCAGACTGCCGCCTTCCGGGAGCAGATGCGTGATCCCCTGGCCGCCCGCATTTCCAATCAGTACGTCCTGATAGTGAACGGGAATCGGATTTTCCTGGGTGATCGGACGTTGTACCTCGACTGTGCGCATGCTCGTCACCGGATTGTTGTGATGGCGGGTGGTTTCGTTGGGATGTTCCAGGCTTACCGACCCATCGGGCGCGTATCGGAGGTGGGTGATGACGTCGCGACTGAGAGCGTGGGGACTGATAAGGCTGCGATTGATACAGTCGTGCGTAATGGCCTTGCGAGAAGTGACTTTACGAGTACCCACCTTGCCGCGGATTGCATGGCCGGCGGGCTGCCTGGTGTCAGTGCCGAAGAATAGCGGCGCCGTTTCACGCTGGTTCGTCAGGCGTCCATGGCCGTCATAGGTGTATTCCCATTGTGAGCCATTGGCAAAGCCCTGCACCGTTGGTCTGCCCCATTCGTCGTATTTGATATATTGTCTGCCGGTCAGGGTACTTTCCCAGGCGGTGAGCAGACCACGATTGTCATAAAAAAGCCCGAGATCCGGCCAGAACCCTTTGGGTTGATAGAGGAAAGCCGGCGAGCCGTCAGGACGACGGCGAATAATAAGGCCATTGATGGCTGTCATGCGACCCTGCGTATCATAGGCGGCCGACAGCCCGGGCGCAGGACAGCCCAGACATCCATGCCCAGTCACAGATTCCAGCAAATCCCGCCCATGTCGCCGGCGCCACCTGAAGCGGGTTGTCTGTCCGTCAGCATCCTTTACCTCTGTGATGCCTGCGCGGCCGGTTGCTGGTGCGCTGATATAGCTGAAGTACTGCGTGCCTTGTTCTGGCGGCTGGTCGTGCAGCACAGCCCGGATAACCCGCCCGGCGCTGTCATATTGCCAGGTTCGCAAGCGGAACAAGCCTGGTTCCAGGCCGCTCCATCCGAGCAGCGCGGACATAGTTTGAAGATTGATGGGTAAAGAATCAAATTGTCTGGCAGCAATTTGCTCTGGCCATGCGCTCAGTAAATTACGGTGCTGTGAATCAATGTTATGGAATCCATTGTCCTGGAATTCATGAACCTGTGACTCATGATCCGGCAAATCATCGCCCTGTGAGCCCTCTGGGATTGGCGCTGCTGCGATGCCTGTGAGCTGCCAGTAATGGTCGTTCTGATGCTTTTTATGGACATCAGCCTGAACCTCAACCTCATCCTGACCCGTGTCCGCCCCCGCGCTTTGATAAGCGGGTTCGTAAAAAAATGCGGTGCGTTTTCCTTCCGCAGACGCGACCGATGTCAGGCGGCCCGCAGGCCAGTCGTAGGTGTAGCGCACACGGCCTTGCGGTGTATCGACGGCAAGCAGCCTAATTGCCCCCGTCGTCAGGCGCCGATAATGGAAGATCAGGTGTCGGTTCTGCTCGTCTTCCACCTCTCGTATCTGGTTGGCAAACACAGAAGCGCGGCTGAACCGCCGCAGGGACTGCATTTGCCCATCTATCGACAGCCCGAGCAGCAGACCGACACTGTCAAAAAGCAGGTAGTTTCCGCCAGGCCATTGCCACTGCCAGCGTCCGTCTTTGAATTGCAGGCGACCAAAACCCGGCTGCCGCGCTAGCGCCACATTGCCTTGCGCGCGCGCAAAATCAATGTGCGACCCGTCTGCCTGCGTGATTTGCAGTCCGTCACGTGTTCTTATCAGGCGGATATCAAATTGTGACGCCATCCCGGTCCCAGTGCGGACTCGCCGGGATCCATGGCGTTATAGCTGCGCAGCAGTTGCAGGCCATCCTCCGTGGGCGGCAGATCTGTCATTTCAATATATTTATTGCCCGTGGCCAGATTAACCGGATTGCCCGCGCCCAGGTTCACAGACGGTTCAAGTCCTTGAAACGTAAAAGGGTTTCGGCTTTTGCATGGGTTTCCGGTGGTAGTATGGGGTCGCTGGCATTGCAGAATATTCGCTTGTCCGGCAGCGCCCTCTGGGGCAAAATAGCAGATACCCGCAAGCAGCAGAATCAGGCGGATGGCCGCAGGAATAATTGGACGACGACATGTTCGCATGACGATAAATCTGAAAAATGCGTATCATCTCGTGTAGTACGCATTTGCAGTGGTCGCAGTCCAATAAAATATCTATTGAGGAAAACCGTTATGCTGATTACTTTTCGTTCGGATGTAGCCGGAGATGTCCTAATGATGGCCGAACAGGCCAGGACTGTGTTGCAGGCGGCGGGGCGGGAGTATGAGACCGTACCAGAAATGGGCGTCTTTACTGTAGCCCAGCTGGATGATGCCATTCGCCAACTTGAAAAAGCCATTAATGAAGACCCGGGCTCGGCGCCGGATCATCAGTACGATGACAAAGACAAGGAAGAGGACGATAGCGATATCGCCGTGCACCCTGTCAGTGAAAATGTGAGTTTGCGCCGTCGCGCCTATCCATTGCTGGACATGATGCGCCAGGCCCGTGCCGCAGGCAAGGACGTGGTATGGGAAAAGGGCAGCGCCTGGTAAGCAGGCATTAGCTGTCAGCCAGTTATTTTCAGCCGGTAAGTTCCAGCCAGCAACGCCATTTCGTAAGCCTGTAAGCCCAAAAGCCCAAAAGCCCGTCATTTCCTGGCGTTGTGACGCTGTTAAACGGGACCTACATGATAAAGGCCTTAAAGACGATGAATCTTTAAGGCCTTTTTTGCGTCTGATTCAGTCTGAATCTATCAAACGACAGCGATCAGACTTCCTCCATCAGACTTGTCCTGTCAGGCAACGTCGCGCAGGGCAGCGCCGTCTGCAGCCTGCTGGTTGAGGTGGCGGTTGACTGCGCTCAGCACGGCCACAAAGGAAGCAGTCACGATATCTTTGTGGATACCCACGCCGAAACCGGTAGAGGATTCGCCCAGACGCAGCTCAACATAGCAGACGGCCGAGGTTTTTTCACCGCTGCCCATGGCGTGTTCGTGGTAGTCCATAAAGCGAATCGGCAGATTCAGCGCATTGATGAACGCAGAGATGGCCCCTTCGCCACTGCCTTCCACCACTTTGACCTGACCGTTGACCTCGACTTCGGCACGAATACTGAACTCGTCGCCACTGGCACCCTCAGCCTTGCTGGTAATCTGATGACGCAACAGTTTCCAGGGTGTGGTCTGCTTCAGATATTCTTTCTCAAAAATATCGTACACCGCATTGCCGTTGACTTCGGTACCCGTCTCGTCGGTCACACGCTGAATAGCACGTGAGAACTCGATCTGCAGGCGGCGGGGCAGATTCAGGCCACGTTCGCTTTCGAGCAGATACGAGACGCCGCCCTTGCCAGACTGGCTGTTTACGCGAATCACGGCATCGTAGCTGCGGCCCAGATCGGCCGGATCGATAGGCAGGTAAGGCACTTCCCAGACCGCGTCCGGTTTCTGTACGGCAAAGCCTTTCTTGATGGCATCCTGATGCGAACCAGAGAAGGCAGTAAAGACCAGATCGCCCGCATAGGGGTGGCGTGGATGTACCGGCAATTGGTTGCAGTACTCGGCAGTGCGACGCACATCGTCGATATCGGAAAAGTCCAGCCCAGGATGGATGCCTTGTGTATACAGGTTGAGGGCGAGCGTGACCAGACATACATTGCCGGTACGTTCACCACTGCCAAACAGGCATCCTTCAATACGGTCAGCCCCCGCCATGACGGCCAGTTCGGCAGCAGCAACCGCCGTACCCCGGTCATTGTGCGGGTGCACGCTCACAATCACGTTCTCGCGATTGTTGACATTTTTGCAGAACCATTCAATCTGGTCGGCATACATATTGGGCGTGGTGGCCTCGATGGTTGCCGGCAGGTTGTACACGATAGGATTGCCGGGACCGGGTTGCCAGACCTCACCCACGGCGTTACATACCTCTACGGCAAACTCCGGCTCTGTCGTACTGAAGACTTCGGGAGAATATTCAAAGCGCCACTGGGTTTCGGGATGGCGCGCCATGGCTTTCTTGATCAGCGTGGTACCGGTGGTGGCGATGTTTTTGACCTCGTCCTTACCCATATTAAATACGATCTTGCGGAAGGCAGGTGCGCAGGCGTTATACAGGTGCACCATGGCCTGGCGAGCACCAGCGGCCGCTTCGACCGTACGATTAATGAGATCTTCACGGGACTGTGTCAGAACAATAATGAGCACATCATCGGGAATGTGATTCTCTTCGATCAGGATCCGGACAAAATCGAAATCTGTCTGGGATGCAGAAGGGAAACCTACCTCAATTTCCTTGAAGCCGATTTTGACCAGATGCTTGAAAAACCGCAGCTTTCTTTCAATGCTCATGGGCTCGATCAGAGACTGGTTGCCGTCACGCAGATCGGTACTCATCCAGATAGGCGGTTGTTCGATTTTTTTGCTGGGCCAGGTACGCTCGGAAAAATCGCGTTCGAATGCCTTGAAAGGAATGTATTTGGAAGCGGGGTTGGAAATCATGATGCACCTTTTTGGGGGGAATCCCGGTGCGAACAGACTGGATTTATGCAGCGACGCCGGGATTCAAAATAATAAGACGGAATCCTTGTGGCTTGAAATGGGGCTGTCGAACTGCCACGAACGCTCTAGGCTCGACAACCGATCGCTAGCAGTAGCAGAGAAGAAAGGGCAAGGGTGGAACGCGTTGTAGTGAGCGCGTTCATGGAAGAAGCAGCCAGCAGTACGCCTGCAGCGCGACTGTGGCGGCTGGCAGTAACTGCATTACGAATGGATGTAGACTGGCTCTTCATTCCTTAACTATAAGAAATATTTTCCCGAAGCGCAACTAGTTTTTTCCACAAGCGTCCCGGAAATTCCGCGAATTACCCGGAAATACCGTCAGGCGACGCCTTGATTCCGTAGCCGGACTTTGCATGACAAGTTGCGGACAGACAAAGTTCGGCCACCTGCAGATCCGGGCTTGGCAGGCCCAGGTTCTGCAGATTCAGGATCTGTGGACTCAGGTAATGGTGTGTTTCACATCGTCGCGGGGTGGTCGCAGATGCGTATCGTCCGGACGACCAATCGTTGGTTCCGTCTGCTCCGATGTGGACACGGTGGCCCGATCCGGGGTGCCTTCGGCGGGGATCACGGGCTCGTGACGACCATGACCGGCTGCGTCCGCTGGCGCAGAAGAGGCCGCGTCGTTGCGGACTGCGGGTTCGGCGACGGCAGAGGCAGGGGCCTCGGCGGTGGTGGGGGCGGGTGGAATATTCTGCTTTGTCACCGGCGGCACTGCGCTGTCTGCGGCGGCCTGCGTTTTCTCGGGACGTTGTACCTGGACGGGAGGTGCAGCAGCAATGGTCGCGGCCACACGGTCATCGGCAGCGCGGCGTGCGTCAGTGACAGGGCGTTGTGCGTCAGTGACAGGGCGCTCCGCGTCGCCCAGCCGATTTTCTGCAGCCAGTCGGTCTTCGGCAATGCGACGCTCATCTGCAACAAGCCTTTGTGAGGCCAGTCGATCATCAGCGGCAACGACAGGCGCAGGACCCAGCAGTCGCTCCTGCTCGCGGATCTGGGCCAGTTTGCTGACCCGGTTGTTGTCCAGCTCGTCTTTGGTGGTTTTCAGATTGCCAATATTGATGGGCTCGGTACGATCGCGCCAGACCCATCCCAGCACATCGCGCCCTTCGGGTGACAGGTTTCTGATGAGCTCGGCTGCGGTATCGGCAGGCACGGTTTTATAGGCGGCACGCTGCACGCTGCCGCTATACCAGGCGCTCAGGAAAAAGTAGACAATGAGTGTGCCCAGCAGAACCACTGCCCACCATAAATAGGGATTGATGCTCTGGAGAAAAGAAACCAGTTGTGCGTTAAACTTGGTGAGAAATGCGTAGTCCTGGACCGCGCCAAATTCAAGAATGCGAGCCGCAACCCAGAGCCAGAGGATGATTGTGACAATAATCACCACCGCGCGCATTATAATCCTTGGGGTTGCCAGTTTGAGCAGCGTTCGGCTGACCAGTCTGGCATCATTTTGCTGAACCGCGGCATTGCTGTATTTCATAGGTAATCCAAATCCGATATGCGTCACGCGTTAGAACTTCGAACCGGCCAGCACCTTGTGCTGACCCCGCAACTGCAACAATCCCTGCGTTTGTTGCAGTGTTCTGCGCTGGACCTCCAGGCAGAGCTGGCACAGGTTTTGCAGGACAATCCCATGCTTGAACTCGTCGATAATAACCAAATATCGGAAGAGAACACAAATGTAAGTGAAAATGATGCCGAGCTTTTACAACAGGA
>JAFAGQ010000293.1 GCA_023422555.1 Pseudomonadota bacterium | reverse complement strand
TCTGGCAGCGTAACTGGAAGATGCAGGCAATCAGACGGAAAACATTGATGAAAAAAGCGCTTATTACCCGTTCCCTGGCAGCGCTGACTGCCGCAGGCCTGTTCTGCGGCGGTTCAAGTATGGCCGCTGAAGCGCAGCGTATCGTGTCTTTGGGCGGAACGGTGACGGAGATCATTTACGACCTGGGTATGCAGGACAAACTGGTCGCTGATGACCAGTCAAGTCTGTATCCTCCAGGGGCTACCAAATTGCCGCGTGTAGGTTACTACCGCGCGGTACCGGCAGAGGGCGTGCTGTCGCTGAAGCCGGATCTGGTCATCGCATCCGAAAATGCCGGCCCCGAAGCAGCGATCGAGAAGGTGCGCTCAGTGGGTGTCAATGTGGTTACGGTATCTGATAAGCCCGACCTCGATTCGCTTTACGAGCGAATTTCGCAGATTGCCAAAGCATTGAACGTGCCTGAGAAAGGTGAGGCACTGGCGGAAGACGTGCGTGCCAAAGTGAAGCAGGCTCAGGATCTGCCGGGCGATAATCTGCGCACCGTGCTGATTCTGAATCGTACCGGTTCCAAACTGATGGCAGGCGGCGATACCACGGCCAGTGCCATTATGGAGATGGCCGGGCTGGAAAATGTGCTCAAGTCGCAACGAGGCTACAAGCCTGTGTCAGCGGAGAGTCTGCTGGCACTCAAGCCTGACATGATCATTGTGACTAAGGGCTCACTGGAAGCCGCTGGTGGTATTGATAAATTCAAGGCCGATCCTGCCATTGCCTTCACGCCTGCCGTGAAGAATAATCGGATTGTGGTCATGGATGACCTGCTTGCGCTGGGTATGGGACCGCGCGTAGGCACCGCCATTTCTCAATTGAAGGCAGCCGCAGGTCATGCAAATTAACGCTGCGCCAGGACAGGGCAGAGTCAGGAAATCCTTTGTTGTACTGCTGCTGGTACTGGTGGCGGCGATCATTCTGGGCAGCGTCAGCGGCGCCGTGGTCATTCCTGTGCAGCAGTGGTGGCCCGTTGTATCAGGCGGGCAGGGCGACGAAACGCAGCTGTTGCGCCAGGTGTTCTTCGACATCCGACTGCCTCGCGTTGTATTCGGTATTGTCACGGGGGCTGCACTCGCGCTGTCTGGCGTAGTGATGCAGGCCCTGTTTCGCAATCCGCTGGCTGAGCCGGGTCTGATCGGCGTATCGGCCGGCGCGGCGCTGGGTGCGGTGTCTGCCATCGTGCTGACGGGTGCCGGCTTCTGGTTTATCTCCATCTCTGCATTTTGCGGCAGCCTGGTCAGCACCTGGCTGGCCTATCTGGTTGGCCGACGCTATGCTGGCGTAGCAGGTCTGCTTCTGGCAGGCATCGCCATCAATGCGATCTCCGGCAGCCTGATCGGCTTGCTCACCTATATTGCCACCGAAACCCAGTTGCGCGATCTGACCTTCTGGGGCAT
Organism: Pseudomonadota bacterium; assembly: GCA_023422555.1. Classification (GTDB taxonomy): domain Bacteria; phylum Pseudomonadota; class Gammaproteobacteria; order Burkholderiales; family Burkholderiaceae_B; genus Advenella. The sequence goes on along the minus strand of JAFAGQ010000293.1, from coordinate 9,259 downwards.
GGGCAGTCTCGCCGCGGCCAACTGGAAAACCATTGCGGTGCTTGGCCCGTGGGTGCTTGTGATCGGCCTTCTGCTCTGTCGGGAGTGGCGGGCGCTCAATGCCTTGTTGCTGGGCGAGCGCGAGGTGTCGCACCTGGGCTTTTCCATGAAGAACCTGCGTCGCCGCCTGATTGTGGGCATTGCGTTACTGGTGGGTCCGCTGGTTGCGGTCACCGGTGGTATCGGTTTTGTAGGATTGGTTGTGCCGCATTGTTTGCGCATGATTATGGGCGCCAATCACAGACATTTGCTGCCTGCCTCTCTGGCCGGCGGTGCCCTGGCACTGGTCCTGGCAGACTGGCTTGCGCGCGTGGTAGTCATACCCGCAGAGTTGCCCATCGGTCTGGTTACCAGTCTGATCGGGGGACCGTTTTTTCTGTGGTTGCTGGTGAAAAGGAATATGCGATGAACGCGATGCAACAGTGCATGCGCGGAGAGGGCATTTGCGCGACGCGCGGAAGCCGACAGGTCCTGCAGGATATTTCCATTGATATCCGGCGCGGCGAAGTCCTTGCGCTGCTGGGCGCCAATGGTGCAGGCAAGTCCACCTTGCTTTCCATTCTTGCACAGGAGAGTCAGGATGCGGGATCGCAGGACAAGGGTGTCATCTACATCAACGGACACGAAGCGTCTTCGCAAACGGCCCGGGAACAGGCGCGTCAGCGAGCAGTATTGCCACAAAGCAGCGGACTGACCTTCGATCTGGGCGTGGAAGAGATCATACAAATGGGTCTGTATCCGTTTCCCGAAATGTCACCTGATGAAGCCGAAAGGCTGTTGCGGCTTGCCGCTGAAACGGCCGGCGTTGCGTCCTTACTGGATCGCGCGTGGATGACTTTGTCGGGCGGTGAAAAACAGCGGGTGCAGTTTGCACGGGTACTGGTGCAGTTGCTGGCAGGTCGTAACGCCGACGAAACGCGTTATCTGCTGATGGATGAGCCCACCTCTGCACTGGATCCAAAACATCAGCATGAGTTTTTCAGAATCGTGTGTCAGCTGGCCCATAAGGAACACATGGGTGTTATGGTCATTGTGCACGACATCAACCTGGCGGCCCAGTATTGCGATCGAATCGCACTGCTGGCCGATGGAGCGCTGGTCATTTGCGATGTGCCGGAACAGGTGCTGACCCGCGACAATCTTTACGCCACTTACGGGATTCACAGCCAGACAATGGCGCATCCAATACAGGATGGCAAGCTGCTGGTCGTGTGGGAATAGTCGCCGGTTCATGTCGCCCCGGCAATAAGGCGTATGCCGCCGGGGCGAGGCGACTATCCGGCTTGCCGTGCTGTTGCGGCAGACGTCACGGACAGAACACGTATAGAACGCGACACACAACCAAACAAAGTGCTTCTCTCGCACGATAGCCTGAACACTGGATTGATCCGTCTGCTTATGATGTAATACCTTCCTGTTCAGTGGAGGTTTCTTTAGTATGTCGGTGTCAGTTAACGGGTTGCGAGGGGTGAAGGCAGGACTTCCCGTTTTGCTGGGCTATGTTCCCGTGGCCATGGCCTACGGCATCGCCGCAAGAGGGGTCGGACTGTCATTCTGGGAAACCCTGCTCATCTCGGTTTTTGTGTATGCGGGTGCAGCACAGTTTTTCATTCTCGCCGCCATCAAACTGGGCACGCCGCTGACCGGAATCGTGGCTATGGTTTCACTGCTGAATGCCCGACATCTGCTCTACGGCCCGCTCATTGGAAAGTGGCTGCCCGACTTCTTGCGACTGCGACTGCAGGCCGCGTTTTTGCTCACCGACGAAGTCTTTGCAACAGCCTTTCATGCCATGGGTCAACAACCCGCACAGGCGCGTTACGGCTGGTATATGGGCCTGGGGCTCACGGCCTGGCTGTCATGGATTGGCGGAACCATTATCGGCCTTCTGGCAGGCTCCGGCCTGGCCGCACAATTTCCTCAGGTTGACCAGACTCTGCGCTTCGCTCTGGTCGCCCTGTTTTTTGCGCTGGCGCTGCTCAGCGTGAAGCGTCCCATGCTGCTCGCTTTGTTCATTTCCGCTCTGGTGACATTGGTCTGCGTGATCTACATGGGGCCGACGGCGGCCATTCTCGCCGGTACGGTAAGCGCATGGCTGTGCTACGTGCCGCGGCAGCGCCCTGATACCCCAGCCGCTCACTCACAAGGGGGCGAACATGGGACACATTGAATTTGGGCTGGCGATTCTGGTGATGGCACTGGTCACGTGGCTGAGCCGCGCACTGCCGTTTCTTCTGATGCGCAAATCCAATATTTTTGGTCGATTAGGTACGGGTCGCTTTGTGATACTAGGGCCGGCGTTGCTCGTGGCCATGACCGTTGTCGTGGTGTATTCCGATCTGCACACCGCGGTGAGCGTGGGGCCCGTGCTGGCGTATCTTGTGGGCCTGATTGCTGCGGGCTTCTGTGTGAAAATGACAAGCAATGCGGGGTATGCAGTTTTGGCTGGTATGGCCGCTTACGGTCTGTCTTTACTGGTGCTGTAGAAGCAATCTACAGCAGAAAGGGTCTGCCAGTAACTTGCGTTGAGGGAACCGCCATATCCTGCCGCGCCATGATGCCGGCTTCGAATCCCATGCGACCTGCTTCAATGGCCAGTTTGAACGCGCCGGCCATTTTCACCGGATCGTGCGCCTGAGACACAGCCGAGTTGAGCAGCACGGCGTCATAGCCCATCTGCATGGCCTGCACGGCATCCATGGGCGAGCCAATACCGGCATCCACGATCAGCGGGACATCTGGCAATCTGGCGCGTAACGTGCGCAGCGCATGAGGATTAGTCAGTCCCTGTCCTGAGCCGATAGGAGCTCCCCAGGGCATCAGCAGTCTGCAACCAGCGTCCAGAAGACGTCGGCAGGTGACCAGATCGTCGGTGCAATAAGGGAAGACTTCGAAGCCATCCTTTACCAATTCTTCACTGGCACGAATCAGTTCTATCGGGTCTGGCTGCAAGGTGTAGTCATCGCCAATCACTTCCAGCTTGATCCAGTGGGTGCCGAAGACTTCGCGTGCCATTTGCGCCAGGGTGATGGCTTCGCGACCAGTTTTGCAGCCGGCGGTGTTCGGCAGCAAATGCAGTCCCGAATCCTTGAGCATCTGGAAAAAAGAATTATCCAGCGGCGCGCCGGCTCCGCCGGAGGCAGACGGCGCGAGCTGTCGCTTCAGGCCCACGGTAACCACTGCGGCACCGGAAGCGGCGATGGCATCCTGCAGAACCTTGGGAGACGGGTAACCCGCTGTGCCAAGAAAAAAACGGCTTTCCAGCAAGGTATCGGCAATGGCAAATGGTTTCATGGTTTTGCTGCTGGCGGCATCAGCCGCCGGTAATGGGACTGAAAGTGAACACCTGATCTCCCTCGGACAGGAGGGTGCCTTCACGTTTCAGACGGGGAATAAACACTTCATTGACGGCCGTGGCCAGTGCACCCGGATCCTGGTCCTGACCGGCTTCGGTCTGCAGTTGCGCAACCAGATCTGCCAGCGTGCTGCCTTCCGGGACGTTCTGCGGGTTGCCGTTGACGATGATATGTAAAGTACTCATGCCGCTTTGATCAGACTGAAATCGGGCTCAAATATTGATTGTAGGGCCTTTTCCACGATGGCGGGCGCAATCAGCCAGCCATGCCGGAACAATCCGTTAATCCTGGTCAGTCCTGTTTCATTTTCGATGCGCGGAAGATTATCCAGCAGGGCGGGGCGCAGATTGACCTCGGTGTGAATAATGCGTGCCTCGGCCAGTTCGGGCAGAACGCTGTGCGCTGCTGTCAGCAGTTCCACAGTACTGCGCAGTGAGACGGGTGAGCGATCTTCGCTTTCGATTTCGCTTGCGCCAACGACGACCGTATCCGGCGTTCGCGGAACGATATACACGCGATAACGGGGATGCAGAAGGCGCACGGGACGGCTTAACGACAGCCCACTGGATTGCAGCCAGAAAATTTCTCCGCGTACCCCGCGCACATTGCGGCAGTTCAGCTGATGACTGTTTGCGTGCGGACGCTCTCGGGCACCGGTGCCGCGAACATCAAAAACCCAGTCAAATTGATGAACACCGTCTGCTGTCTGCAGCTGCCCGGGTTTCAGTGAAATAACAGGCGTGCCCCAATGCCAGATCGCGCCGTTGGCCGATTCGGCCAGTGCCTGCATGGCCTGCACGGTGTGGATCTGGCCTTCACCCTCCAGCATCCAGGCATGACCGGGTCCCTGAATGGAGGGCTCCAGCGTCTGCAGTTGCTCGCGCGACAGGGGTTGCGGCCTGGCGTGTGCGGGAGCCTTGGCGTCAAGCAGGGAAACCAGTCTGGCGGCCGCACCTTCATCTCCGCGGTGTGCGACCAGCAAACTGCCGCGCACATGAAACTCAACCGGCTGGCTTAACTGCGGAACCAGCGCGGACCAGAGCTCGATGGATCGAAGACCCATATCGAAGACCTCGGCATCGCCGCTTTCCAGTTCTGCAATGGGACTGAGCATACCTGCGGCTGTCCATCCGGCAGCCGCGCGCGTCTGCACCGACGCCGCTGCATCAAAGACGGTAACCTGGTGACCTTGACGGGAAAGAACGACTGCGAGTAAGCGCCCCAGCAGCCCGGCGCCGGCAATTCCTATATTCATGTTGATACGTGATGTGACAGCTTATCGACCCAGTTTCTGTTGCAGGGCAGGTCCGTACTGTTGTGCCACCGTTGTCAGATCATTGACGATAGTGGTGGCGCAGTTGCCGCTGGATTCAGACAGGCAGATACGAATATGCTGCTGGATATTGAGCCAGGGATTGATCGGCGAGGCTGCATTGACGATATCAATGTTCTCTGCCAGTGCGGTGAATCGGCCTTCCCGCGTAGGATCGGCACCCTGCAGGTTGACGCGTGCTACGGCCTGATTCATATCATTGACCAGCATGAGCGTGGGTGAGTTGGAAATCTGGTTGCGGATCTGGGCAGTGATATAGGTTCCGATAGGATCATTTGGCGTATTGCCAAAGACGTAGACTGGAATTTTCGCCAGCGCAGACTGCGCGGAAAAGGCAAGAAGACAGCCGGTCACACCTGCCAGCATGGTTTTGATTTTCATATCGAACTCTCCGTAACGATATAGGGATTATAATGGTTTTTCTCCCTGCGCCTGACGATGCTCCCGGTATTGTTGCGGCATAAACCTTGTCAGTTAATTACCGGCTTTACTATTAGTCCCCGATTTCCAGTGTCTGATTCCTCCTCCCCGCTGTCTGTCCTGAAACGCGTTTTTGGTTACGAATCCTTTCGTGGCGAGCAGCAGGCTATCGTTGAGCATCTCATTGCGGGCAATGATGCACTGGTCCTGATGCCGACGGGGGCTGGCAAATCACTATGCTACCAGGTGCCTGCACTGGTTCGTCCTGGCACGGCTATTGTTGTGTCTCCGCTGATCGCGCTGATGCAGGATCAGGTGGATGCATTGCGCGAACTCGGGGTGAGCGCGGCATTTCTGAATTCGACTCAGGAATGGGAAGATATTCGTGAAGTTGAAAACGCGTTTATTCGCGGAGAACTGGATTTTCTGTATGTCGCGCCCGAGCGCCTTCTGACCGACCGCTGCATGCGTCTGCTGGAAAGGGGACGTATTGCGCTTTTTGCCATTGATGAGGCCCATTGCGTTTCGCAGTGGGGACATGATTTTCGTCCTGAATACCTGGGTCTGTCGCGCCTGCATGAGCAGTGGCCCGATGTGCCGCGGATCGCGCTCACTGCCACGGCCACGCCGCAAACGCGCGACGAAATTGCCCAGCGTCTGGGGCTGACCCAGGCCAGGCATTTTGTTGCCGGATTTGATCGGCCCAATATCCGTTATGTCATTGTCGAAAAAAACGATGTGCGTCGCCAGCTGCTGAGCTTTATTCGCGAAGAGCATGCGGGCGATTCGGGCATCGTGTATTGCCTGTCGCGTAATAAAACAGAAGACACTGCCGAGTTCCTTTGCCGTGAGGGGATTGACGCAATGGCTTATCACGCCGGACTGCCTGCAGAGTTGCGTGCGCAGCGTCAGGCTCGCTTTTTGCGGGACGACGGGGTGGTCATGGTAGCGACTATTGCATTTGGCATGGGCATCAACAAACCAGATGTGCGCTTTGTGGCGCATATAGATCTGCCCAAATCGGTGGAAGGCTATTATCAGGAAACCGGCAGGGCCGGACGCGACGGGCTGCCGGCGACAGCGTGGATGGCATACGGGCTGCAGGATGTGGTGCAACAGCGCAAAATGATCGATGATTCTGCGGGCGACGAGTTTTTCAAGCGCCGCTCCAGTGCGCAGCTTGATGCCATGCTTGCCCTGTGTGAAACCGTGCAATGTCGCCGCACCCGGCTGCTGGCCTATTTTGGCCAGGAGTCCGGACCCTGTGGCAATTGCGATGTATGCCTGACGCCACCGCAAACCTGGGATGGTACTGTGGCCGCCCAGAAAATATTGTCTGCTATTTACCGTCTGCATCGCGAACGCGATCAGCGTTATGGCGCGGGACATCTGATTGATATTCTGCGAGGAAAACGCACGGAAAAAGTGGTGCAGCATTCGCATGACACGCTTTCGGTCTTCGGTGTTGGTCAGGATATTTCCGATCAGGGCTGGCGCAGTGTATTGCGGCAGCTGCTGGCCGCGAATGTAGTGACCGTGGATGGTGAAGGCTATGGGACGCTGGCGCTTACCGAAAAAAGCCGGGCTGTGCTCAAAGGGGAAGAAGTCCTGATGATGCGCAAGGAGTCAGCCCGTGCCGCCGCGCGTTCGCGCAACATCATGCCCAAAGGCAAGCGCGAAACCCGTCATCTGTCAGCACCCGCCCAGCGGCGTTTTGAAAGCCTGCGGCAGTGGCGGCGCGAGATTGCCAAAGAACATGGCGTGCCGGCCTATGTGATTTTCAAGGATGATACGCTGGCAGAGATTGCAGAGCTTGAACCATCAACGCTGGGTGATCTGTCGATGGTCAATGGTGTGGGTCAGCACAAGCTGGATACCTATGGCAGTGCCATTCTGTCTTTTCTTGACGGGCTGGATCACTAAGGCCGATCAGGCTTTTTCCTCTGCGTGCGCGTCGGCGTCAGTGTTCGTTTTATCATGTGTCCGTGCCTGTGCCTGTGCCTGTGCATCAGCATCAGCATCAGCATGTGCCTTATCATGTTCTGCCCATCCCTGAGCCAGTAACGGCAGGCGCTGTTCCATTGGAATTTTGGGGCAGTTGCTGCACAGGACCGCGTTGGCGCAGCGGAAATACTGGCAGCACACGCGACGGTTCAATGCAATCCGGTCAGGCAGGCCGTAGCTGCTCATATCAATATCCAGATAACCACTTTCCGCAGACAGGCCCATGGCGCTGAGCCAGCATTCGCCTCGCTGGCGGATATGCTGATTGTCATACTCAGGCAAGTCGTGATAATACAGCAGCAACGCGGCGAGAATGCTATCGGCCGTATGTCTGCCGGCGAGCTTTGGCGGGACGGGTGTAATGCAGCTTAAGGCCGCACGAATGTTATCCAGCGCTTCTGACAACGCCCTGGCCGGCACTTTTTCATCTGAAATGCCTTGCGAGATCGCTTCGGCAGGAACAAATATCTCTTTAGCGAGCCCCTCGGCATACAAAACCTGCATCCGTCGGGCATCGACCATGCAGTGAAAATGTTCAAAGGCAAGAATCGTACAGTAGACGGGCACCCACATGCTGGTACGCCAGGTGTGGGCGTTCCAGTAGTGACGGCCGGCTTCGGGATGCAGTCTGACCACATCGTCATATAACAGACGTAATGCATCTGGTCGAACCTGCCCGAAGGTCTGGGCGGCAGGAGACTGAAAAGGAACCGTTGAAACAGGCAACAGGCGCCGGAGCGCCTGTTGCATCTGTTCGAAGAGAGAAATATCTTGCTGAATTACCATTTATAGCTGAAGGTCGCCATAATATTGCGCTTCTCGCCATAGTAGCAGTAATTCGTTGTCGCGCATGACGCAACGTAAGTTTTGTTTGTGAGATTATTCACATTCAGACGTACGGATGAGCCTTTCAGATTCGAGTTCAGGCGACCCATGTCATACTCGGCGCCCACGTCAACCAGCGTGTAGGCAGGAACTTCAACGGTATTCTCGTTGTCTGCCCAGCTTTTACCAACGTAGCGAACACCAGCAGACAGTGCAAGTCCATTGTTAAAGCCGTAGCGGCCCCATACGCTGGCCATTTGTTTGGGCGCCTGGAACGGACGGTTGCCCGCGTTGTCGCCTTTCTCCAGCTTCATGTTATTCATGGTGTAGCTGGCAGTCACAGTCAGATTATCCGTGACGTTGGCATTAGCTTCCAGTTCGATACCACGCGCGCGCACCACACCCAGGGGTACGTACCAGGTCGTGGCTGACGATTCACGGGCTGCCACATTCTCCTGTTTCAGATCGTAGTAGGCCGCAGACAGCATGACATGTTCGCTGGGCTGGTATTTCACACCCACTTCGTATTGACGTGCTTCGGTGGGCGGCAGTACCTGACCATTCACATCGGTATAGCCGTTAGGATTGAACGATTCGCTGTAGCTGGCATACGGAGAAATGCCGTAGCCCAGCGCATAGCTCAGGCCTGCGCGGTAAGTGGTTTTGTTGCCTTTATAGCCCGATTTGGTACCCAGCAGCGGATTACGATTGTCAAGATTTACCACATCATGACGAATGCTGAAGAGACCGGTCAGGCCGCGATACCGCACGGTGTCCTGCAGATACAGACCAAACTGTTCCAGCTTGCGGTCAAATGGTTCGTTGTAATAAATATTCAGACCAGGATTGCCATAGACGGGATCAAACGCATCAAGCGGATTGGCCATCCCTGCATCCCATTGGCCGCTGGTATTGCGATCCTGATAATCAAAGCCGGCAATCACTTCATGTGATGCAGCGCCTGTATGAAAAACGCCTGTCAGGGACGTATCAAACTGATAGGCCTCGAGCTCTTCATAACCGCCGGCATAATAGCGGTTGAGGGAATTCTCGTCATACCAGCCATAACCGTAGAACTGCGCCATTTTGGACTTCAGACTGGTCATGCGGAAGGAGTTTTTGAATGTCAGGTTTGGCGTAAAGTCATGCTCGAATTGATAGCCCAGCATGGACAGCGTGCGACTGAATTTTCCGCCTTCGTCGTCATCCGAAAAGTTTGGCGAAATGCGACGGCCATTGTGATCGGTATTGATGGTGGCGTCTGCGGGATATCCGCTATGAA
>JAFAGQ010000285.1 GCA_023422555.1 Pseudomonadota bacterium | reverse complement strand
GATCTCTGGTGCGTGTCGTCTTTGCGACCCGCTTCCCGCAGTTGCGGCTGTTTGAAATGCGCGATGAAGTGGCCATCTACTGGAATGACTGGCTGTGCCGGCTGATCTCCATCGCTGGCTATGGCATGCTGGTTGTGGTTCCCATTACCAATGCGCTGTTTACCCCTGCCCTTGGTAATCTGCTGGGTCTGCTGATCATGCTGGGCATGTACATCTATGCCGTCAGGGTTGTCTGGGCCAATCGCACGCTGATCCGCGACCGACTGCTGGAACGCGCGAGTCAGTCATCCACCGCATTTTTTGCGACCATGATGCGTCTGCTGGCGCGGGTCTGGTACTTCCTTGCCATCATATATTTCACCGTTCTGCTGGTGGTCAGTCAGGTAGACCCCGTAGATGCGCTGCCGTTCATGGCGCGCGCGACCGTGCAAAGTATTATTGCAATCGTGCTTGGCCTGCTGATTTCTGCAATTCTGACTGCACTGCTGGGCCGCCCCATCAGACTGTCGGACGATCTGCGAACCCGACTGCCGCTGCTGGAAGCACGTCTCAATTCCTATGTCCCCGCTTCCGTCAAGTTCCTGCGCTTTATCACACTTGTCGTGGTACTGCTGTTCGTTCTGGATGCCTGGCATGCCTTTGATCTGTCAGCCTGGGTCATGTCTGAATCCGGACAATCCACCATCAACGTGGTCGTCCATGTTGCCATCATCCTGCTGTTTGCGGCACTGGCATGGACAGTCATTGCCAGCATCATTGAAAGCCGGCTCAGCGGAACCGGTGACCGACTGCCCAGCGCGCGCGAAAAAACGCTTCTGTCGCTGTTTCGCAATGCCGCACTCATTGTCATTGTCACCATGACCATTCTGGTCCTGCTCTCGCAAATCGGCATCGATATCGGGCCGCTGATTGCCGGTGCCGGGGTAGTGGGTCTGGCCATTGGTTTTGGCGCTCAGAAGCTGGTACAGGACATTATCACGGGTATCTTCATTCAGCTGGAAAACGGCATGAATGTAAACGATGTGGTTGAAGCTGGCGGCGTTTTCGGAACGGTAGAAAAAATGACCATCCGCTCGGTGGGTATACGCACCATGGATGGCGGCTATCATCTGATTCCGTTTTCTTCCGTTGATGTCGTTGCCAATCACATGCGTGATTTCTCCTATCATATGGGCGAATACACGATCTCTCATCGCGAGAATGTGGATGAAGCCACAGAACATCTGCGCGCCGCATTCAGAGAGTTGATGCAGGACAAAGTGCTGGCTCCCGAAATTCTGGAAGACATTACCGTTCCTGGCGTCACGGCCATCAACGAGCGCGGCGTTACCATTCGCGTGCTTATCAAAACCACGCCGGGCATGCAATGGGCGGTACAGCGCGGATACAACCGGCTGGTCAAAAAACACTTCAACGCTGCCAATATCGAACTGCCTTATCCGCATACCGTTGTTTACTTCGGTCAGGACAAGGACGGAAATGCGCCATCCGCAAGAGTGGATCTGGGTCGTCAGCAGGATCGCGAGACATTTGCCAAAGGCACTGCACCTGCTCCCGGCCAGACACCGCGCGACCTCTCACCTGGTCGAAGTGGTTCAGAGGATGTATTGGGGAACGAACTGGAGCAGCGTGTTCCGGATGAAGATGACCCCGAAAACGACGTGACTAACGGCGACACCCAAGAGGGATCTGACGCAAACAGACGTCGGGATTGATCCAGTGTCGGGACAGATCAAACATCCGAATTGATCTGTCCTCACAATTAATCAGAACAGCGGCCGGCCTCTTTCTGTATTGGAATGCCGGCCGCTATCTGCATTTGATGAAGTCTGTCTATTCGTTGTCGAATTAGAGTAGCGCTGCCTATCAGCGAAATTGGTGAACCGGCTGATGCAACCATGACGATCCCTGTAGCGAGTCCGGTTTCCGAACAGATGATGACTCAGGAATAACGCCAGGGATGAGCGTAACGAAAGAACGTATCGAATGAACGCCCCTCATGAGCGATTCAGACTAATGCCAGCATGTCATGTGTAATGAACACAGATCCGTTTGTTCTGCCACTCATGAATAGATACATCCAGCCCATATAAATCTTTGAGTACAGAAGGCTGAATAAAGGTTTCAGGCGAGCCCTGATGCAGCACCTTGCCCCGGCGCATTCCAATGATGAGATCGGAATAGCAGGAAGCAAAGTTAATGTCGTGCAGAACGAGTACCACGGTTTTGGACAGTTCATCTGCCGCCCGCCGTACCACTTTCATGATATCTACGGCGTTCTTCATATCCAGGCTGTTCAACGGCTCGTCCAGCAATACGTATTCCGTGTCCTGACAAAGAACCATGGCGATAAACGCACGCTGCCGCTGCCCGCCGGAAAGCTCATCCAGAAAGCGCTTTTCCAGTCCCTGAAGATTCAGATAGGCAATGGCGCGCTCGATATGTTCGCGATCTTCTACTGTCTGACGACCATGCGTATACGGATACCGGCCGAATGCGACCACATCCTGCACGGTCAGGCGCAAGGGCAGATGGTTATCCTGGCGCAGAATAGACAGGACACGCGCCAGATGTGCAGTATCAGTTTTGGTGACATCCAGTCCGCCCACCTGCACACTGCCGGCGCTCATGGGCAACAGCCGACTGATCATGCCCAGCAGCGTGGACTTGCCCGCCCCATTGGGACCAACAATGGACGTGACCCCGCCCTGCGGTATTTCAATTGAAACATCGTCAACCACCAGCTGATTTGCATAGTCTTTGCTGACGCTATTGACCTTAATCATTTCTGCCCCCTGCGCACGATCAGTGCGATGAACATAAGTCCTCCTGCAAACTCAAT
>JAFAGQ010000272.1 GCA_023422555.1 Pseudomonadota bacterium | reverse complement strand
GGGTAACGGATGTCATGATTAATCGGCCTGGTGAGGTCTTTATCGATAAGCCGGGTGGGGTAATACGCGAGGAGAACCCTGATTTGGATTTCAAAAGTTTGATGGAACTGGCCAATGTGCTGGCGATCTTTAATCAAAAGCATATTAGCCTGGCTCAGCCCATGCACTCAGTCACGCTGCCAGATGGAGAACGTAGCCATATATTGGTTCCGCCTGCGTGCGAGGAGCAGACGGTCGTCTATGGATTCAGAAAACCGTCAAAAGATCGGTTTAGCCTGGACGACTATATTAATACGGGCCGTTTGGCAGGGTTTCGAGATATGAGCGAGACGGCTTTGGAAGCGTTAAATGTCCTGGAAGGGCTTTATAGCGGTCGGCAATACCGGGATGTTGCCGATCAACTGCGTATTCCATACGATGTGCGGTTAGAGGATTTTGAGCTGGATCTGTTGCATTACAAGGCCAATCGGGACGTTGCGCATTTCTTCGAGCTGGCTGTGCATCACAAACTCAATATTTGTATGGTTGGGGGCACTGGCTCTGGCAAAACCACATTCTCAAAAGCCATTGCTGATCTGATTCCTCACCATGTTCGGATTGCGACCCTTGAGGCCTCGCATGAACTGGATCTACCCAATCACCCGAACCATGTTCATTTATTCATTAAGGAGCATGTTACTTCGCAGGCGCTAATTGCTTCTTGCATGCAGATCAAGCCTGATCGAATTTTTTTGACGGAGTTGCGAGGAGGGGAAGCATGGGATTACTTGACAGCGCTAAATACCGGACATCCTGGTGGATTGACGTCTGTGCATGCCAACGATTGCCGTAGTGTATTTCATCGGATTGCGGATCTGGCCAAGCAATCACCGGTCGGGGCCGGGATGGATTATCAATATCTGCTGGGTAATGCCAAAAAAACGATCGATATTGTGTGTTTTTTCAATGACACATACATGACCGAGTTGTATTACGATCCTGTGCAAAAACGTAGAGCCTTAATCGGATAAGGCGAATTCCTCCTTGGCTGCGTACCAGTCCGGTCCGTACCACCGTCTGCATTTTGCATACTCTCAGCAGTTCCCCTAAATCCCAAAACCATTCTTTCATGCTTCATTTATCCAAATGGATAGATGAGCACTGTCTATTAAAAAAGGAGTTTTTCATGTCAGCTTACATCAACGAAATCACCGTCATGGGCAACCTTGGTAAAGACCCAGAATTACGCTATTTCGCTAATGGTACAGCGAGTTTGCGTATTTCCATTGCGACTCAAGAGCAATGGACCGACAAGGAAACGGGAGAAATCAAAGAGGGCACGCAATGGCATACCGCCTCTCTCGTGAGCAATCAGGCCGAAATTGTCGCCAAGTATATGGGTAAGGGCGACAAGATCTGGGTGCGTGGCCCCCTACAAACCAAGATCTATGAAGACAGCCGCAGTGGCATGAATCGCCTATCGGTCCTTATCAAGGTGCACGATATGAAGATGATTCACAACCGAATCCGGCATGAGGAGAAGGCAGAAGGGCAGCCGCCACAGGCTGGACCTGTCGAAGAGAAAGTCCAATCAACGCAAGCCAATACCAGTCCGCTTGAGCAGTTCGGGTGACGTGTCGTCAGCTTCTGATTGATTGGTGGAGGTGCTTTTGATGAAAAAATTCCTGATATGGCTGGCTATATTCATTGTCAGTTTTCTAGTTTTTGCTGTCATCGGCCAGTTTGTGGGCAGCCTGGTGTTTATTCGCTTTACCAAGGTGCAGCTGGATCCCGGCATTTTTGTCCTGTGGGATCTGTATCAACATTCCCAGGATGGTGGTACTTGGGCATTGTTGCCATTCAAGGTGGCGGTTGGCATTAGCGGTGTGATTACGGTTGCGCCTGTCATTGTGGGTTTCGCCACGTTGTTCTCACGACCGAGACGCGAATTACATGGATCAGCTCGTTTTGCTCGCGCTGGCGAGATCATCGGAGCAGGTCTATTAAAGAATCGGCATACCGAGCCAGATATCATTATTGGTAAGTATAAAAATCGGTATTTGCGATGGGCGGGTAAGCAGTTTGCTTTTCTCGCCGCTCCGACGCGCTCGGGTAAGGGTGTCGGTATCGTGATTCCCAATTGCCTGCATTATCGGGATAGCCTGGTGGTGTTTGATCCCAAACTGGAGAACTTCGAAATCACGGCGGGCTACCGTGCAGCGCACGGCCAGCAGGTCTTTTTGTTCAATCCGAGCACCAAGGATTTTATGAGTCATCGTTGGAATCCCTTGAGCTACATCAAACGGGATCGCCATTTCGCGCCGGGTGGTGCGTTTTCCATTGCCAATATCCTGTATCCCACTTCCGGAAAAATGGAAGGCAATACCCGGTTTTTCAATGAAATGGCGCAAAAGCTCTTTGTGGGACTGTGTCTCTATCTGATTGAAACAGAAGAGGACACGGGAATTACACCGACCCTGTCGGCCATGCTGCAGCTCTCGACCCCCGCTACAGGGGAACCATTGGCCGACTGGATCAAGAAGGCGGTCAAGGATCCAGAGTTGAGTAGGGAATGCAAAAACAATCTGCTCAGCTACGCCTCCAATACGGGTGCGACTGCCTCTGGAATTGTGTCGAGTTTCCTAGCACCGCTCAGTGTGTTTTCAGATCCGATGGTAGCGGCAGTTACGAGCGGTGACGATTTCGATCTGCGCCAGGTGCGCCGCCAGCGCATGACGATCTATGTCGGTATTTTGCCAAATGATATTTCCCGATTTTCTCGTTTAATCAACCTGTTTTTTAGCCAATTGATCAGTGAGAACACGGATCAATTACCCAGCCAAAATGCCGCCTTGAAATACCAATGTCTGTTGCTGCTGGACGAATTCGCCGCGCTGGGCCGAGTGGACATTATTGAATCGGGTGTTGCCTATATCGCTGGCTACAACCTGCGGCTATTGGCTATTTTTCAGAATCTGGCTCAGCTCAATGCGTTGTATGGCGTCGATGGCGCCAGGACGCTCACCACAAACTTCGAATGCCAAATCATCTTTACGCCTCGCGACAATAAGGACGCGCAGGAATATTCAGAAATTATCGGCTATGAAACGTTTAAAAGCCGTTCCACCTCCCGCAGTAGTGGAAAAAGCAGCAGCAATAGCCAGTCCTATAGCGATCAGCGCCGTTCTGTCATGTTACCGCAAGAGGTTAAAACCATGCCCCACGATCACTGTGTCATCAATTTGTCCGGTATGCAAACTCTGTATGCGGGCAAGATATTTTATTTTAAAGACAACGTGTTTGTTCCCCGGCTGGGTTTCACCTCGCCGCCTGTGCCGAGAATTGACAGAGCTGCAGATAATGAAACGTCAAATGTCGCAGAGGAAAGCAAGGGAAGCGGATCGTCGGAAATTGTTCCTGCTCAGGAGCTCGACGGCATGCCGCTCGAGGCTTTGTCAAATAAAGAGGAGCTTATGGCCACGGTCATTGCCGGACTGTGCGCACAAGATTCGCCGCCGGCCTACTTGGCGGATCTGAAACAGGCAGTAGTAAAAGCATGGCAGGCCAGTGGTACTCGTGCTTTTGAGCGCGTATTAGGTGGCGTTTAGAGGC